>JBDTIC010000146.1:0-4568 GCA_039936595.1 Ginsengibacter sp.
CAAATAATACTTTGGCAGGAAACAATGCTCTGCTTGGAGGAGGAGGTATCTATGCAGAAAACAGCGGCAATACCAAAATCAGGAATACCGTAATCTATGGCAATAGCGCAGGACTTGGTTTCGTAAACGGACTCCCCAAATTAACTTACAGTTTTGTAGAAGGAAGGAGTGATGTTACCAATGGAAATATTGCAGGCTCTGTTGACCCACAGTTCACGGAATCAAATCCATACGCCGATGCTCCATTTATCACAGGCAACTATATTTTGAAGGCTACAAGCCCCATTGCAGACAAAGGCGACAATTCGTTTTATCTTACAGGAAGTGCTCCCGATCTTTCCACCATCACTACCGATGTATTAGGAAACACAAGATTTTATAACACTACTGTAGATATGGGCGCTTTCGAATATCAGCCGGGTGCCTTGCCATTAAAATTGATTTCGTTTGAAGCATTATTTAAAAACAATGCTGTGAATGTATCCTGGCAAACAATGGATGAAGTCAACGTATCTCATTTTGAAATAGAGCGTAGTATGAATGGAATTTCTTTTGTGGAAATTGGTATTCAAAAGGCCGATGGCAAAGCAGTCTATGATTTCACAGATACAAACCTGCCCCCCGGGAATATTTATTACAGGTTAAAAATACAAGACAAGGATGGACAGACTGAATTTAGCACAGTGAAAATGGTGAGAGCTCTGAATTTCGGTGTCTTAGAGATTAATACGTATCCTGTTCCTTCTAATAGCCTGGTTTATATTGCGAACAAAAATAAAAGACTTATAAAAGGTTTATTCAGCGTTTTGTCAACATCAGGGAAAACAGTAATGCAGACTTATTCCAACCCGGTTGACATTCATTCCTTAGTTCAGGGTATGTATTATATCAGAATCGTTGACGTAACAGGAAAGTTAATTGGCACACGATCAATTATCAAATATTAAAAGAAAAGAGATTACCAGGGCCGTTTCTTGACTAAAATGCAGTGGCGATATAGCTTTGATCAACAGCTGAGTCATTTTAGATATTCCTTGTGTTAACGAGTTGGCTGTAGATATAGACAGCCCTGATTTAGGAAGATTAAAATTCGAGCCGATTCATGTGAGTTTCGCGGGCAAGATTTTCTGTTGATATCGGCCTTGTTCATAGGTGATTGCGATCAACTTTCTCACTCTCTTTGGCTAAGTAATGATCCATCTAGAAATCAATTCCGTCCAATAAAATGATACGACACCTATCTTATTATTTTTCCAAAATTCAGCCATAAGTTTTCAACACCTTGTGCAAAACAACCTCATTCGGATATTATTAAGATACCTACCTTGTGCCTGTTCTGGTGTGATGACAACGGAGGTTGAATCATTAAAAGGGAATCCGGTGCAAACCCGGAACTATCCCCGTAGCTGTAATCCCGGTGCATAAAACTGCAATGTATTTTTAGTAATTTTAAAACAGCCACTGTCTGTATAATCGGATGGGAAGGCCGCTGAAAATCGGGGAAGTCAGAAAACCTGCCAGCACAATTTGTAAAACAAAAACTTTCGGAGGAAAAGTGACGTCGTCATCATTACTGCTATTTCATTTGCAGTGCATCTGTCGCCTCATAGACTTCTCCGCGTTATTTATAACAGCAAAAAATAATTTGATATGGGACTATTTGATAAAAGAGTCAACTACAAACCTTTCGAGTATCCTGAAATTTTACAATTTACGGAAGCCATCAACCGTTCTTTCTGGGTACATTCCGAAGTGGACTTTACTGCGGATACACAGGACTTTCAATCCCTGCTGTCCGGCAAAGAACGTAGTGCTATTAAGAGAAGCCTGCTGGTGATTGCACAAATTGAAGTGGCCGTAAAATCTTTTTGGGGCAGTTTGTATAATCATTTCCCGAAGCCAGAACTGAATGGATTGGGAAGCACCTTTGCAGAATGTGAGTTCCGGCATTCGGAAGCGTATTCGCGTCTGGTGGAAGTCCTGGGATACAATGATGAATTTGAGACACTGGTAGAGATTCCGGTGATCAGGGAAAGAATTAATTACCTGACCCGCGCCTTGAGCAACACGAAGTCAGCTGATAAAAGAGAATACAGCATGGCTTTGATATTGTTTACGATTCTTATAGAAAATGTTTCCTTGTTTAGCCAGTTTGCCGTTATCCTCTCCTTTCCCCGCTTTAAAGGATGGATGAAAAATGTGAGTAATATTATCGCATGGACTTCTATAGATGAACAGGTTCACGCCAATGCGGGTATTTATCTCATCAATAAAATAAAAGAAGAATATCCCGAAGTGCTGGATCAAGCAACGCTGTCAGATATTGCCGATATGGTAAGAGAATCGATCGAGATAGAAGAACAGATCATCGACTGGATTTTTGAAAAAGGAGAAATAGAAACCATCCACAAAAAAGACCTTGTGAACTTTATTAAATTCAGGGTGGATGAAAGCCTTACCAAGATCGGCTTACCTGAACAATATTTCATCACCATGGAACAATATCATCCTATGAAATGGTTCGAAGAAGAAGTATTCGCCAACAGCCTCGATGACTTTTTTGCCAAACGTCCGGTAGATTATACCAAACATGACAAGAGCATTACTGCCTACGATTTATTTTAAGAAAAATTATTAATAAAAAGACCGAACCATATGGAAACGATATTTGAAACTGCACCGGTAAAGGAAAGACTATGGTGGAAAAATGAAGAGAGTGAACAAAATTTAAACCGGGGTTATCTTTTAAAAGGCGAGACTGTAGAGAAAGCTATTGAAAGGATTTGTACCGCAGCTGCCCAGCGATTATATAAACCTGAGCTGGCAGAGGCCTTCCAGGAAATGGTAGAAAGAGGATGGATGAGTCTTAGCTCCCCCATTTGGGCTAATATGGGTACAGAGAGAGGATTGCCTATTTCATGCTTCAATGTACATGTGCCTGATAACATCGAAGGCATTACCCATAAGCTCGGCGAAGTTATCATGCAAACTAAACTAGGTGGCGGCACTTCCGGTTATTTCGGTGGCCTGCGTGGAAGAGGAAGTGCGGTAACTGACAATGGAAAAAGCAGTGGTGCAGTAAGTTTCATGCGGTTGTTTGATACTGCTATGGATACTATTTCACAAGGCGGTGTACGGCGAGGCGCTTTCGCGGCCTATCTCGATATTGATCATCCGGACATTATGGAATTTCTACAGATCAAAAACATCGGCCATCCCATACAGAACTTATTTTCCGGTGTCTGCGTACCTGATTATTGGATGCAGGACATGATTGACGGAGATATGAATAAACGTGAAACCTGGGCACGCCTGCTGGAATGCCGCCAGCAAAAAGGATTGCCGTATATTTTCTTTACAGATAATGTAAACAGAAATAAACCCCAGGTTTACAAAGACCTCAACTATACGATTCATGCAAGCAATCTTTGTTCAGAAATTATGCTGCCATCTACGGAAGATGAATCATTTATTTGTTGCTTATCATCTATGAACCTTGAAACTTATGACGAGTGGAAAGATTCTGATGCAGTCCGCCTTGCCATTTTTTTCCTGGATGCCGTATTGCAGGAATTCATTATCAAGACTGACGACAACCATTATCTCGCCAATGCCAACCGGTTTGCAAAAAGGCACCGGGCTTTGGGGCTTGGTGTATTGGGCTGGCATTCTTACCTTCAAAAGAACAGGATTCCTTTTGAGGGAATGCGGGCCAAGCAACTTACCTCCCTCATCTTTAAAGACATTCGTGAGAAAGCAGATAAAGCTACGCAGGACCTTGCACGCATCTATGGCGAAGCGCCACTGCTAAAAGGCTACGGTCGCAGGAATACCACGGTAATGGCCATTGCACCTACTACTTCTTCTTCTGCTATTCTCGGGCAAGCTTCACCGGGTATAGAACCTTTCAGCAGTAACTATTATAAGGCAGGGCTTTCCAAAGGAAATTTTATGCGTAAGAATAAATACCTGAAAGAAGTGCTGGAGGAAAAAGGGATCAACAATGAAGATACCTGGCGCGGCATCAT
The DNA here is from genome assembly GCA_039936595.1 of Ginsengibacter sp. GTDB lineage: Bacteria > Bacteroidota > Bacteroidia > Chitinophagales > Chitinophagaceae > Ginsengibacter. Next base: position 4,029 of record JBDTIC010000146.1, read on the forward strand.
GCTTCATCATGGCAGTGTACAGCACCTTACCGAACTTAATTCCGAAGAAAAAGCAGTGTTCAAAACCTTTAAAGAGATAAGCCAGTTAGAGATCATTCAACAGGCTGCCATCCGGCAGCAATATGTAGATCAGTCGCAAAGCCTCAATCTGAATATCCCTTCTAATCTACCAGTAAAGGAAGTTAACAAGCTCATGATTGAAGCATGGAAACTGGGCGTGAAAACTTTGTATTACCAACGGAGCCAAAGTGTTTCAAAAGAAATGGTGACGAGCCTCGTTGATTGCAAAAGTTGTGAAGGTTAACAGGGCATAGACGCTAATGGATAAATCATATTCGATAGTAGGCCTGAAATCTAAAAACAATTATGGTTTTCTTTTCAAAGTCTACCATTTATGATGGTCAGGAACGACCGTACTTTCGATGAATACGACTGATAATTTTATTGTTCTATTTTTTTTATTGTTTAAAAAAAAGAACAGGAATTTATAAATATTTTATTTTAGCTTTCAGGATATTTTCACATCAACCCCCAATGAAA
>JBDTIC010000147.1:0-4057 GCA_039936595.1 Ginsengibacter sp.
CTACCACTTTTTTTCCCCTTATATCGATATCTTTTTGTTTTGCAAGCGCCAGATTGATATTGTCAGCTACTATTTTGTCTTTTCGTTCAGCTATAGCCATTCGTTTCTTCAAGTCCTGCCTCATATCGGTGATGGTGGTAATCGCCTTTTCTATTCCGGTATTATCTGTGAAAACCGCCGAAGTGATTTCACACGGTATAAAATTTCCAATTTTATGTATCATCTCCACATGGCCAACAGAATGATCAGTTAATTTTCTTTGGCTCAACATTTCTTTAAAACTTTTTTCATTAGTTCTAAAAATAACTTTGCTATTTATAGTGAGCAATTCCAATTTAGAATAACCTATTAACTGACAGGCTGCATGATTAGCCAGCACTATTTTCCCGCTACCTACTTCGGTTACTATATGCGGCTGAAAAGAGAAGTTAAAAGCATACTGATAAAGATTATTATCGTTTACAGGTTGGGAAGGTAAATACTGATTTTCCAAGGGCGGCAGGATATCGGGAAATATTTTCATTTTGGGACATTTAATCTGAATGTGTTGACTAATATTTTTATGACAGTTGAAAAAGAAGACTTTTTATTTCTTTGAAATAGTTTAAACTAATCGGGATAACCTCCGTTTATTTATATTTTAATCTGAATCAGATAGTCCATGGCAATCATATTACTTCAAGGACGACCGACGGCATCAGTTCAAGGACACAATTGCAATTCATTATTCCCGTAGAAAATATTACTGTATCAAAAATGTTGTAAATTTTCCTATATCCTGGTATCAGTCATGATATAGCATTATGTGAAATATTTTTTTAAAAAACCCATTGATAAGTATAACTACAAATTTATTTTACGAAATTTTCCGTCAAGAAATGGTTAACCCAGCTTATGTTTTATTATCTGATATCTCGATAAATTTCAGTTTTGGAAATCTGAATCGAAATAACTTTTAAATGAAGAAGACAAAAATTTTAAATGATTGATCCTGAACTCGTATTGTTCAGGATGAAACGGTTTTGGCTTTCACTGCATTTGGTTCAAATCCGGGATAAATAATCTCTATTGAGAATTAATCAACTAACCACGAAGTTATATAAATTTCAATCCCTTTACGGCACACTAATACTCTATTTTAAAATGTTGTATTTACGGACTTGATAGGAATGCTACGAAAAAATAATGCCGTAAAATTTCTTTTTGGGATATAAAAAAAAGGAGAGTGCGAAAATGTAAATTCCAGTCTGAAATAGATAATCGGTGGTAATATTATCATCATTAAGAATACAGATAACATTCATTTAAATGAATGCTGGCCATCTGGCTAAAAGGTTAATGATGTTGCGCCAACCCGACACGGGTAAACGATTTTTATTACATAATTTTTTGCAGTGACGCCACTTAACGATGTGAGTGCAGTAAATAGTTTTATCATTTTTTATTACAAAAATTTGAACCGACAACTACGATACATCGTTGCACAGCAGCCCATTTTGTTGTAATAGAAATCGACACAAAAAACTACGTTTCTAAGAGAAGCATACACGGTAAACCCGGATGAACCAGAAGAATCTTAGCTAAGCTCTGAAAGCAGTATTAAAAAAAGTGACAGCAATAAATACTGTCACTTTTTTTGCAACCGACTTACAGTATTCAGCCTTCAGCCTAACCACTAAAACTATTCTTTCTCTTTCTGGTCAGCTAATTTTTTCTTCACTACATCGGCTGGATATTTTAATGCCAACCTGCGTATTTCATAACTAAATTCTTCGAAAGTTTCTTTCCACAACTTTGCTTCTTCGGGTGTGTACTCATAAAAACCGTGTGCGTTCGAGACACCCTTTCCTCCTGCTTTTACAAGATCATCTATTAGTTTAGGAACTTCAGTCTTATTGCTAAGTGTAGGTAACAGATCTTTCATCACATTATGATAGGCGGCGACGCCTGTAAGATCCATCCATCTAAAAACGCCCGCGAGTGTCATCCAATAACCTGCATTATTCCTACACGCACGATCTACATCCTCGACGGTTGCGTATCCATTCTCTACTAAATTAAAAGCCTCTCTATACATCGCATACATCAACCTGTTGGTGATAAATCCACGAATGTCTTTTCGCACCAGGGTAGGCTCCTTGCCCCAAAAAGAGGAAAGTTCATAAAGCCATTCAGCATGCTTTGCATCACTCTCATCACCACAGATAATTTCAAGAAAGCGGGTGGTATGAGAGGGCTCTGCCCAATGCAATCCTAAAAATCGAGCAGGAATTTTTGTGTCCTTTTGCAAAATACTGATAGGTATAGCTGAAGTGTTACTGGTAATAACGGTATCGTCATCTACATTACTTTCTATCTTAGCATACACATTTTTTTTGATATCCAATTCTTCCAATGTGCATTCAATTACCAATTTACAGGTCTTCAACATTCCATAATCTTCGGTAACGGTGAGCCTGGAAAGCAGGTCTTCAGGTTCCTTAACAGTGATTCCTTCCTGCAAAGACTTTTCCAGGTGTTCACGGATACGCGGCTTTGCCGTAATCATATCCCCGGGGATTGGCGCTATGGCCACCACCGGATGCCCAGCCATGAGCAAACAAGCTGTGATACTGCATCCCATAAGGCCCAACCCTACTACAGAGGCAGGAATTTCTTCAGGATTAATATTGAGTTGATCCATTAAAAGATTTTTTTTGATTGAATATTTAGTCATCCTAATTGCACCACTTTTCCTGTACGTACAGATTCGTCACAGGCAAAAGCGATCCTTAAACTATTCACTGCATCTTCCACATGATCTGTAAGGTCATTATCATTCCTGATTGCTTCCAGGAAATAACGTTGCTCCCGGTTACAAAGCTCCTGGTGATCCGGCTCATCCTCCAGGTTGATCCAGGTGTCTTCCTTTGCAAACTTTTCATTTTCATCTAAATCCGCATGATGGTACCTGAGTGATTCAGTTTTGGTATGAGATTCTATTGAGCCGGATTTACCTTCTCCTCCTGCATTTTTTGCTACGATGGATACAGAACCTTTAGGCCCGATCACGTCTTTCACAAAGAAGGCGGTCTCGCTCATCATAGGTCCCCACCCTGCTTCATACCAACCTACTGAACCATCTTCAAAACGTATCTGTAATTGGCCGTAGTTATAATTACCCGCAGGAATTTCTTCTGTGAGACGAGCACCGATCGCATAGACCTGTGTTGGCCTCGAGCGTGCCATCTGGCACATTACATCAATATAATGAACTCCACAGTCAACAATAGGGCTTAAGCTATTCATCAAGTTTCTGTGAAGTGTCCACATATCGCCATCACTTTGCTGGTTCAGGTTCATCCTCATTACCAAAGGCTTACCTAATTCCTGGGTAATTGCTATAAATCTTTGCCAGGAAGGATGATGGCGAAGAATGTATCCAATTACCAGTTTCTTATTAGCCTTAATTGCTGCTTTCTGAACTCTTTCAGCTCCTTCGACCGAATCGGCTAACGGCTTTTCTATAAATACATGGCAACCTTTCTCCAGCGCTTTAACAGCATATGTTTCATGAGTATCAGGATAGGTGGAAATACAGACCGCATCAGGCTTTGTTATTTCCAGGGCTTCTTCATAATTATCAAATAACTGATAACCGCCACCTAATTTTTTATTTAAAACTTCTTTACTTGCGCCACGGGAAACAAGGCCGCAAATTTCAAACCCGTCCAGCGTATGATAAGCCATTGCATGTGATGAACCCATGTTACCACATCCTAATACAAGGACACGCAAGTTTTTAGTGTTTTGTTCCATGTTGAATAATTTTAAGTGTTATTAAATTTATTTTTTGCCATTCCTGCAATGTTACAAAAATGATAATGAATAATGGTATGTAGCAATATCTTCGAACTAACTTTTGGTACCCAACCTTATTGATAGCAGGGCCAATTATCATTCATCTTTCCATTTTACTTTTATCACTTTCTGCATCTTATCTGCTGTAAATCTATTGCACCAGTTGCGGCTTTTCACTCGAAACAGATGTTGCAATTTTATTTTTTGGTTCCCGAAA
>JBDTIC010000148.1:0-10973 GCA_039936595.1 Ginsengibacter sp.
GATGAAAATATCGGCAGGATACTGGATTATTTAGATAGCGCTCAATTAACAGAAAATACAGTTGTCATTTACACAGCCGATCAGGGATACTTTCTTGGTGAGCATGGTTTCTTCGATAAACGTATGATGTATGAAGAGTCTGCACGAATGCCATTTGTGATCCGTTACCCCAAAGAGATAAAACAAGGAACAAGAATAAATGATATTGTTCTCAATGAAGATTTTTCAGCACTTTTTGCAGACTATGCAGACTTAAAAAAGCCAGCTTTTATCCAGGGAGAAAGCTTCCGGAAAAATTTGGAAGGTAATACCCCGAAATCATGGCGAAAGTCCATGTATTATCGTTATTGGGAACATAGCCCGAATCGCCCTGCACATTTTGGTATCAGAACTAATAAGTATAAACTAATATTCTACTACGGGCAGCCATTAGGTATGAAAGGTGCATCGAAAGAGACAACAACACCGGCCTGGGAATTTTATAATATTTCTATTGATCCCCAGGAATTGCATAATGCGATTAATGATAAAAAATATCAAAAGATTATAAAGAAATTAAAAGTAGACTTGTTGAGGCAAAAAGCGAAAGCGGGAGATAGTGATGAAAAGTTTCCGGTGATGAAGGAACTATTTGCGAAATACTGGAAGTAGGATATCGCCACGGATTGAACGGATTAACACGAATTATTTTTATCAGTAAATAAACTGACCTGACTGGTAGGCATGCATTGTTTAGATATTTCTGTTTTATTCAAAGGAGAATATAAAATATATAAAATTAGAAACATGAAATCAGTAAACCCATTTTTTAAATCTTTGTTGATTGTAATGGCTATTGTTTTTCTTAATAAAGAAAATGTATTTGCGCAGGAACAAAATTATTATCCTGATCCTGATCCTTTGGTTCAAAAAAAGTTGGAACAATGGCAGGACCTGAAGTTTGGCCTGCTAATGCATTGGGGACCGTACAGCCAACGTAGTATTGTAGAAAGCTGGAGCATCTGTCCTGAAGATGTGGGATGGGCGACAGGCGCGAGAGTAGAGCAAGGCGCCGAAGATTATTTCGGGTATCTTAAAAATTATGAAGATTTAAAAAAGACTTTTAACCCTAAGAAGTTTAATCCTCAAGAGTGGGCACAAGCGGCCAGGGAAGCGGGAATGAAATATATGATTTTTACCACCAAGCATCATGACGGTTTTTGTATGTTCGACACAAAATATACCGATTACAAAATCACGGATAAAGATTGTCCTTTTTCAACTGATCCCCGCAGTAATGTTACCAAAGAAATATTTGATGCCTTTAGAAATGATAATTTTTGGATAGGTACTTATTTCTCAAAGCCCGACTGGCATAGTAATTATTATTGGTGGAAACGCTTTCCTCCGCTGGATAGGAATGTCAATTATTCCATTGCAAAGCATCCGGAACAATGGCAAAAGTTTGTTGACTTCACGCACAACCAGATCAATGAGTTGATGACCTGTTATGGCAAAATTGATATACTATGGCTCGATGGCGGGTGGGTACGTTCAAAAACAGATGCAGAAATAAAAGAAGAATTTTTGCAGAATCAAAAAGATCAACTTTCAGAATTTAATTCGCAAAGTCAGGATGTCAATATGTCTTTGCTGGCAGAAGAAGCAAGAAAAAAACAACCCGGATTATTAGTAGTTGACAGGGCAGTGCCGGGGCCTCAACAGAACTATCTCACCCCCGAACAGCACATCCCTGATACAGGACTGCCTTATCCCTGGGAAACCTGCATGACGATGGGCAATAGTTGGAGCTATGTAAAAGGTGATACATACAAGCCTGCCGACGAACTGATTAAAAAATTAATTGATATTGTAAGTAAAGGCGGAAACTATTTACTGAATATAGGTCCTGGCCCGGATGGTGAATGGGACCCAATAGCATATAGCAGGTTGAAAGAGATAGGTGGTTGGTTGAAGCAAAATGGGGAAGCTATTTATGGAACAAGGATGTATAAAGTTTTTGGGGAAGGCGACAATGTCAGATATACCCAAACGAAAGATGGCAAAACAAAATTTATATTTTTAATGCAATTTCCTGATAAAGCAACTGTTTTAAAAAATATAGAGCTAAACAAAAAAGCCCGATTACAGATGATTGGCTCAACAAAGAAATTAAAGTGGAAACAAACAACAAATGGGGTTGAGATTTCAATACCTGAAAATTTAAAATCTGTTTCTAAACATGTGTGGGTTATAAAAGTGGAAAACCTATAAGGTTTGCTGGTGGGTATTACAGTTTGTGTAAAATCTTATGGTGTTTTGACCGTAACCTTTTTATAAAAAAATTACTACCTGCATGACATGGTCGGGTGGGTATGCTAATTCGGATAATCCGCTCTCGAATCGTTACAAATATTTAAAAATAACACAATGAAATTTCTACTTTTTATATCCCTTCTCCTGGATACTTCTTTTGCAAACGCACAAAATGATCATCCCAATATTATTTATATTCTCGCCGATGATATGGGCTATGGCGATGTAAGTTGCTTAAATAAAGACTCAAAAATCAACACAAAAAATATTGATGTCCTCGCCGCGGAAGGAATGAAATTTACTGATGCACACAGTAACTCAGCGGTTTGCACGCCTACGAGATATGGAGTGCTGACAGGCCGCTATGCGTGGCGTACCTCCCTGCAAAGCGGTGTATTGTGGAGCTATGATAATATGCTGATTGATAAAAACAGGATGACAGTTGCATCATTGCTTCAAAAAAATGGTTATCACACTGCTGCTATCGGTAAATGGCATTTAGGTTTGGGCTGGCATAAAGATGCTGAAGACCAGGTTGATATTTTAAAAGGTATTACAGAAGGTCCCACAGATATTGGCTTCGACTATTTTTATGGCATTACTGCATCGCTGGATATTCCTCCTTATGTTTATATAGAAAATCACAAGGTAACTGCAGCAGAAATTGATACCATACAGGCCACGACAGGTAAAGGTTTCTGGCGCAAAGGACCTATCGGCAATGATTTTAACCATCAAGAAGTATTACCCAATCTCACAAAACATGCCGTTGATTATATCAAACAACAATCAGCCACCGGCAACCCGTTTTTTCTTTATATGGCTTTGCCTTCGCCCCATACACCCATCTTGCCTGCTAAAGAATATTTGGGGAAAACCGGTACAAATGCTTATGGTGATTTCGTGTTGATGACCGATGACATGATTGGGAAAATTTTACAAGCTTTGAAAGATGCAGGTGTAGAAAATAATACACTGGTCATTTTTACCAGTGATAACGGATGTTCGCCTATGGCCGATTTTACTGAGCTAAAAAAAGCAGGGCATAATCCCAGTTATATATTCAGGGGGGCAAAGGCTGATATTTTTGAAGGCGGCCATCATATTCCCTTTATTGTAAAATGGCCGGGAAAAGTGAAAGCAGGTACGGTAAATAATGAAACCATCTGCCTTACAGATTTTATGGCCACCTGTGCGTCTCTGGTAAATCAAAAACTGCCTGATAATGCAGGGGAGGACAGTTATGATTTAATGCCACTGCTAACCGGTAATGGTAAGTACCTGCGAACCCGTACGATCCATCATTCTATTGACGGAAATTTTTCTATCAGGCAAGGACAGTGGAAACTGGAGTTCTGCGCGGGGTCTGGCGGATGGAGCTATCCCACGAAGAATGATTTAAAGACTTTACAACTTCCCGCCATTCAGCTGTATGACTTATATGATGATTGGGGCGAACAAAAAAATGTAGCATCAGCACATAAAAAAATGGTGACAACTCTTACCAAAGAAATGAAGCAGATTGTGAGAGATGGCAGAAGCACCGCGGGATCAAAACAAAGGAATGATGTAGAAGTTGACTATTTGAAAAACAAAACTCAATAAAACAGAAGGAGAAATCAGTTTACGTTTCTTTTAATAACAAAATCAGAATTTGAACAGGCAGCCGAAGAAGTTCTTAAATTGATGAACAAAGGCAACGGAAATCTGACTCAAAAAGAAAAAAAACCAAGTGAGCTTGCTTAGCCCTGTCATACAGGCTTACCAAAAAAAGATCTATCCGATGGAATGCCCAAACCAATTGAAGGTATCGTTGATCCGATAGCTATCGGATTGAAGATGTACGAACACAAATTGAACCAGGCCACTCTTGCAAAAAAATTAAATTAAGCACCACCAAACTATCTCTGATTTTAAATGGCAAGCAAAAACCGGATATAAAGTTTTACAAGGCGTTAGAAAAGAATTGAATATTGATGCGGATTTTATTTTAGGCCATGCATGACTTTGATATTGATATAAGGTTCAATAATGGAATGATAAAATTATTATTGTCAAAAATATGCCTGCTCAAAAAGGTAATAATAGCTGAGTAAATTATTTTCCTGTTGGTAGTCTCCTGCTAATACCTAAAAGAGTTGTTATAAATTAGGATTCCATTCAAGAGGAGGTACAATAAAAAAATCAAATCTTACCTTTGCATTTTTAGAAAAGGAAGATGAATGAATCTTGATGTGTTGATGGATACTTATTCCCGTGATTCCCGCATTTTTTCAATTGCGGACAGGATTTTATTTTCTGAACCACAGCATATTCATCTATCGGGTTTACAGGGCAGCGCTTCCCAATTTATTTTTTCTGCAGTTTTTACACACCCGGCTACTTCGTCTCTTAACCATCTTATTATTCTCAGAGACGCAGAAGAGGCTGCTTATTTTCATAATACCATAGAAAACATCAGCGGTGTCCTGGATATATTTTATTTTCCTACCTCTTTTAAAACGAGGAAGAATTTTAATCTTTTAAATGCGAGCCACGTAATGCTGCGTACTGAAGCGCTTACCAAAATCAGTGCCGGTGGTAATAAAAAAGTAGTGGTTACCTATCCTGAAGCTCTTTTTGAAAAAGTAGTGTTATCGAAAGCGCTTACAGAAAATATTATTTCATTTAAGAAGGGAGCAACGGTAAAGGTAGATGAGCTGATGTCTCGTTTTGTAGATTATGGCTTTACAAGAAGTGATTTTGTATATGAACCAGGACAATTTGCTATGCGGGGAGGCATCATGGATATTTACTCTTATGGAAATGAAAAGCCTTATCGGATAGAACTGTTCGGAGACGAAATTGACAGTATACGTCTCTTCGATCCGGAAACGCAATTGAGTGAACGCAAGCTTACTGAAGTAAATATCATACCCAATATTGAAACGCAATTTTCGAGTGGTGAGAAAGTATCTCTTCTAAATTTCCTGCCTGGAAATAGTGTAGTGTGGTGTGAAGATTGGGAGTTTATAAAAGAAAAAATTGAGCAGGAATTAGCAGATGTAGAAGACGCAATTGCCATCGGGACGCAAAAGACAACTGCTGATAGCAGACAATCATCTGATGATGATCTCAATGAGAAAAAAGATGTATCGTTGAATGATTTTGTGAATGCATCGGTATTAGAAAACCAGGTAAAACAACATCATATCATTGAGTTTGGCAGTAAAACTTTTTTTGCAGGAAATAACAAAATAAGCTTTTCCATTACCCGACAACCGGCATTTAACCGGCAGTTTAAGTTGCTTATCGGAGATTTAAAAAACTACGAATCTAAAAAGTATAATATTTATATTTTTGCAGAAAATCCAAGGCAACTGGAACGTTTGCACTCTATTTTTGCTGATCAAAATACAGAGATACAGTTCGTCCCCATCCCCGTTTCAATACATGAAGGATTTATTGACAACGATCTTAAAATAGTTTGTTATACAGATCATGAAATTTTTCAGCGTTATCACAAATACAGGGTAAAGCAGGCTTTCAGCAAAAACAAAGCGCTTACTTTAAAACTATTGCGTGAACTGCAACCAGGCGATTATGTAACGCACATTGACCATGGTGTAGGAGTATATAGCGGGCTTGAAAAAATTTACACTAACGGTGTCATGCAGGAAGCGGTAAGAATTGTATATCAGAACAAAGATCTTTTGTACGTAAATATTTCTTCTTTACATAAGATCAGTAAGTACAGTGGTAAAGAAGGCACGGTTCCCAAAATGAACAGGTTGGGAAGCGATGTATGGAATAAATTAAAAGACAAAACAAAACGCCAGGTAAAAGATATAGCTTCCGATCTTATCAAATTATACGCGCAGCGAAAAAGCCAGAAAGGATTTGCTCATGCGCCGGACAATTATATGCAAACAGAACTGGAAGCTTCTTTTATTTATGAAGATACCCCAGACCAAAGCAAAGCGGTAATCGATGTAAAGCATGACATGGAAAAAGATTCTCCTATGGATAGGCTTATTTGCGGAGACGTAGGTTTTGGAAAAACTGAAGTGGCTATCAGGGCTGCTTTTAAAACGTGCCTTGATGGTAAACAAGCTGCTGTTTTGGTTCCTACGACTATCCTGGCTTACCAACATTTTAAAACTTTTTCAGAACGATTAATTGATTTTCCCATAACCGTTGATTATATTAACCGGTTTAAGACGTCTAAGGAAAAAAAGGATACCCTACAAAGGTTGCAGGAAGGAAAGATTGATATCATAATAGGTACTCATTCACTTTTGGGAAAAGAAGTAAAATTTAAAGACCTGGGATTAATGGTCATTGATGAGGAGCAGAAATTTGGTGTCTCAGCTAAAGAAAAATTAAAACAATTAAGAACTACAGTGGATTCATTGACTCTAACAGCAACTCCAATTCCAAGAACTTTACAGTTTAGCTTAATGGGGGCAAGGGATCTCAGCATTATCAATACTCCGCCACCTAATAGACAACCTATACAGACCGAGAAGCATGTCTTTAACCAGGATTTTATAAGAGATGCTATTTATTACGAAGTGGAGCGCGGAGGTCAGGTATTTTTAATACACAACCGTGTAAATGGTTTACTGGAAATGAAAAACCTTATTCAGGGATTGTGTCCAGACCTAAGTATTGCATACGCACACGGACAATTGGAAGGTGTCAAACTGGAAGAAACGATCCTTGACTTTATAGATCATAAGTATGATGTATTACTATGTACTAATATTATTGAAAGCGGAGTGGATATACCTAATGTAAATACTATTATCGTGAATAATGCGCATCACTTTGGGTTGAGTGATTTGCACCAGCTTAGAGGAAGGGTAGGCAGGAGCAACAAGAAGGCTTTCTGTTATTTGTTATCACCGCCCATGAGCACTTTGACCGATGATGCCCGAAAAAGGTTAACTACTTTAGAACAGTATAGCGACCTGGGAAGTGGCTTCCAGATTGCCATGCGCGATCTTGATATACGTGGTGCCGGCAACATGCTGGGAGGAGAACAAAGTGGGTTTATAGCAGAGATAGGGTTTGAGATGTACCAGAAAATTTTAGATGAAGCCATCAGGGAATTAAAGAGGAATGAATTTAAGGAAGTATTTAAAGAAGAAATACAAAGACAGGATGATTATGTCTCTGATTGTTCGATTGATACTGATCTGGAAATCCTGATCCCTGATGAATATGTAGAAAGTGTTACGGAGAGGTTAAGCCTCTATTCCCGTCTCGACAACTGCAACAATGATGATGAACTGGTTGAACTGCATGGGGAAATGGCTGATAGATTTGGCGCTATTCCACCAAAGGTTGAAGATTTGTTTACTACTGTTCGTTGCAGAAAAATAGCTGTAGAACTTGGCTTTGAAAAGATGATTTTGAAGAATGACATACTGAAGTGCTTTTTCGTAGGCAATCCTGATTCTCCCTATTTCACCAGCAAGACTTTTGAGGGTATCCTTGATTTTATACAAACCAAAACCAATAAGGCTAAATTAAAGCAGGTTGGTAAGAATGGGATTCTTATTGTTCGTGATATGACAGATATGGAAACACTTTACCGCCTGCTTACTCAAATGGAAAAAAATGTATTATTATAGCAGATTATATCTTCTATAACGGATTTCTTGCAGTAGTCATATTTCTTCAATTTCAAATTTTATTAAAATTATTAATAAGTTTAATTAGCCATATCTTTAAATAATGAAAAACATTTCAATCTGGGCTCATGCTCATAAGGTAGCGGCGCGAATTGCCATCGTTCTCATTTACATTCTTTTAAATATATCGGGTTTGATAGTAGGCGATATATTATATTCTATGGATATTAATTTGCCACATTGGATACTTATATTGGCGTGTATATTTACTGTCGTAGGAGCTTTTTTGTACCCTTTAAAAAAACATAGACATCGATATCTAAATTTTTATAAAAGCCAAAAACTTTTTGACGGTTTATTAGTGTTTGCCACTTTCATTTTTATCGTTTTTACGGGTAATCAAATAAATAATAAACATGAACCTTTTATAGGCCGTTCTTTTGCAAGCAATATAATTCCAAGGTCTTTATCAGAAACTTCTCTTAATATTTCAACCGGGAAAAGTCTCGGAGAAAACTCTCTTTCGAAAAAAGAACAGAAAAGAAGTTTTAAAATGTGGATCAAATCTTTAAGAAAATCTTATAAAGCCCAGGATAACTCAGGCAAAACATTAAGAATTATCCTGGTAGTACTGGGTGCTATTGGGTTGTCCCTTGTACTTACGGCACTGGCCTGCAACATTGCATGTTCAGGCGCAGAAGCTCTTGGCTATATAGTAGGCATTGGAGGCATTGCCGCTGTAATATTTGGTGCTGTAAAATTAATTCAACGAATTACCAGGGGTAAACCTGAAAAGCTAATGGACACTTCTCCTTCACAATAAGTGTTTTTGTAATTATTGAATATTATTATTTTCCTTTAACACATTATCGATTCTTTCATGGAGCGTTTCAAAATCAGTATACCCCTGTGCCACTAAAAAAAATTTGGTATCACTAAGCTGAATGAATACAGCCGGGAAGCCACTCACATTGAGTTGTTTACAAAGAGCAAATTCATAGTATGCCTGTTCTTTATATTCTTCATCATTTAGTTTTTCATAAAAATCCTCAGCATCGATATCATATTTATCCAGTAACATACGATACGATTCATCATCGGTCAGATCGCGTCCTTCGAAATGAAGCGCATACTGTAAATCTGAAGCAAAACTTATTTGCTGGTCAGGATGATATTCTTTGAAAATACACAAAGCTATTGCAGGCTTTTCTGAATGGGGAAACCAGTCGCTGACATCGGGATGGCGTATATGCCAAAGGTAATCTTCTCCAAATCGTACGCCGGTGAGTTCTTCAATTCGTGGATAAGACTCTTCTATGTATTTTGCGGTAGCGCCTATAGATACCGGTTCCTCCGGTAAAACCATTCCGCCGGACAGCACTTCGAATTCTGACCGGCCTTTAAATTCGGAAAATATTTTTTTCATCACTTCGCTGAATCCATAACACCAGCCGCAGTAGGCATCGTAACAATAAATGAGAGTTTTCATTTAAGGGGGTTTTCTTAGGAGAGTTTATATTCTCTTGTCAATAGGTCTGTTGGAATACGCAATTTCTTATTAAATATTCTAATCATTTTCAGCGATAACGGTTGTTTGTAATTAAGAACTTTACTTATGGTTCCTTTATCCCCATACTCTTTTGCCAGGTCCGCCGGTTTGTAGCCAAATTCTTCCATTCTTATTTTTATAATCTCTACGGGATCCATATCAGGAAGTGGCCATCTCGTTTCCTGATATTTTTTCATCAGCAAGACTAAAAGCATTTTTTCTTTATGGTCATCCGATCCTTTAATTGAATTTCTCAATTCCTCATAACGGGCAACTACTTTCTTATATGAAGCTTTATTTTCTATTAAAAACCATTGTTGTTTAGGCATTATTAATAAAATTTAAATTGTTTCCCGGTCAATTTTATCATATTCTTTATGAGTTCCTATAAATCTTACTTCCACAATTTGATCAGTATAATCGATGTAGGCTATAAGCCGGTAATTATTGTGTACGATTTCAAATCTTGCCCGGCTATTCTTTATCATTTTTGCTTTCGAAAAATCAAATAATACATCTTGCCGCTTTTCCCAAATTGCTTTTTCAGTTACTAGTCTCCACACATAAACGCTTTTCCTTGAGTCGGTGTGTTTCTTCGCAAATTCTACCAGCTTTTCAGGATAAATTATTACCATAAGAAGAACTGTTATTAGTAATAATTGTAAAGTTAATAAAAGTTGGCAGTTTGCCAACTTTTTAAAAATTATTTTATTAGAACTTAATTGATCAATGCGCCTCCAGCCAGTTCTCTCCTACGCCAATTTCTGCTTCTACCGGTACCTCATTAGGCAGTTTCATGGCAGTCTTCATGGACTCAAGTATAATAGGTTTAATGATCTCTATTTCTGATTTGTGTGCATCAAATACTAATTCATCATGAACCTGCAACACCATTTTTGATTTAAAATTGTGCTTTTTAAATTCCTGGTAAACATGGATCATTGCCAGTTTGATCATATCGGCAGCAGTACCCTGGATAGGGGAATTAATCGCATTTCTTTCCGCGAAGCCTCGCACTGTAAAGTTGGAAGAATTAATATCTTTCAACCAACGCTTTCTGCCCATCAGCGTTTCCACATATCCATTGGTTCTACAGAAAGCCATAGTATCATCCATATATCTTTGAATGCCTGAAAATTCTTTTTTATACTGCTCAATAATTTCTTTCGCTTCAGTGCGGCTGACATTAATATTTTCTGCCAGTCCGAAAGCACTTTGTCCATAAATAATTCCAAAATTCACACTCTTGGCCCTATAGCGCATTTCCTTTGTTACCTCTTCTTCGGGTACATTAAAGACCTTCGCCGCGGTTGCGGTGTGAATGTCTTTGCCTTGCCTGAAAGCGTTACTCATGGCTTCATCCCCGCTGATAGCTGCCACGATCCTTAATTCAATTTGCGAATAGTCGGCAGAAATGATCAGGTGGTCGCTATTTCTTGGAATAAATGCCTTTCTTATTTCCCGACCTCTCTCTGTACGAATAGGTATATTCTGAAGATTAGGATTAGTAC
>JBDTIC010000149.1:0-8662 GCA_039936595.1 Ginsengibacter sp.
TAAAAGGTAGTACCGTAGGAACCAATACAGATGCGAATGGGGAATTTACTATCGACGTGCCTGATAACGCATCCCAGGTATTAGTTTTTTCATTCGTGGGAATGGAAACACAGGAAACAAATGTTAAAGGCAAGAGGAATATTCAGATTTCCTTGAGATCTGTTTCATCAGGATTAAGTGATGTGGTAGTAGTCGGATATGGCACACGGAAAAAAAGCTCAGTTACTTCTTCTATATCTAAGATAGAGAATGTGAAACTGGACCAGGTACCAAATGCGGATGTGGGAAACACATTGGCGGGACGGGTAGCCGGGCTTTCTGTTGCCAATAATCGAAACATTCCCGGTACTCCACCGGTAATAAGAGTGCGTGGCCTGGGGTCAATTAGTGCTGGAAATGATCCTTTGGTGGTAATTGATGGTTATCCGGGAGGAGACTTAAGCCAACTAAGTATGAATGATATAGCCTCCATTGAAGTTTTAAAAGATGCTTCCTCTACGGCCATTTACGGATCAAGAGGTGCAGGTGGGGTTATTATGGTTACCACCAAAAGAGGTAAAAGCGGGAAGGCTGAGTTAAAATTAAATTCCTATTATGGGGTTCAAAAAGGAATTCTGCATGACGACTGGCTTACCGGGCAAGAGTGGTACGATTATCTTACCAAATATGAAAACAGGGAATTTGTATGGGCCGGGGGCGATCCTTCTATTCCTGTTTGGGGAGATGCCCGTCGTCCTGGAAAATATCAGTTAAATCCGCTGGCAATGACTTTGCCGCAAACCATCTGGCAGAACGAGGTATCAAGAACAGCGCCAATACAGAATCATAATCTATCAATCAGTGGGGGAAATGAAGGTGTGAGATATTATGTCTCCGGAAATTATACAGGTGAGGATGGCATCATAAAAACTGCGGGGTATCAAAACTATAGTTTGAGAGCCAACCTGGATTTAAAAATAAATAAAGTTATAAGTATGGGGCTGGAGGTTAGCCCATCCTATTCCAATGCGAGAATTGCAGGATCTAATATGGTGTCACTGGTTAAATATCCACCATTTGTTAGTCCCATCAGGGCCAATGGCCAATATCCAAGGACATTCACTTATATTCCATCCGTCTTTTCAGGACAGGCAAGCCCTTATACTTTCCTGTACGGTACAGAAAGCTATCGAAAATCTTTTAACAATGTGGGACATGCCTTTATCAATTTCAAAATAATGGAAGGATTAAGTCTTAATTCATCAGTGGGAGCAAATTTTATTTATAATACTAACAACAATTGGAGTGGAGGGATTGGCGATCCTGGAGTAAATACGAATGGAAGCGTAGCCCAATCCCAAAGCATCAATCTTGTAAATGAAAATGTCTTAAGCTATACAAAAACATTGAATAAAGTACATGAGTTTAGCGGTATATTAGGGGCATCTTACCAGCATTCCACTGCCCAGTCTTTTAGCATGGGGGCTGTTGCCAACTCTTTTAATAATGATATCATTAAGACGCTCAATAATGCCATTATTAATCCGGCCAGTTCTACTCAATCTAAAACTGAATGGGGGCTGGAATCCTATTTTGCACGCGTCAATTATAGCTATGATAATAAATATTTAATTGAAGGTTCCATTCGTACGGATGGAAGTTCCCGTTTTGGCCCCAACAACAAATGGGGATATTTTCCGTCTGCTTCGGTGGCATGGCGTGTGACCAATGAAGATTTTATGAAAGATATTTCCAAGATCAGTGAACTAAAATTAAGAGCTAGTTATGGAGTTACGGGTAATTTCAATATTGGTAATTTTCAGTATTTAGGCGCTGTCAGTACCGTGAACTATTCCCCAGGAAATCAGACGGTAAATGCCGTTGCGCAAACCTCCTTTGGAAATAATGATTTATCCTGGGAAAAAACAAAGGGTTATGATTTAGGATTGGATTTAGGATTATTTGATAGCAGGTTGTACCTCACATTTGATTATTACGATAATCAAACAACAAGTATGTTATATGCTTTAAACGTACCGGCAATCACTGGCTTTACCAGTACAGTTACTAACTCCGGCGGAGTAAGGAACCGGGGAGTTGATTTGGAAATTACTTCCAGAAACACGGTGGGAAATTTTAAGTGGAATACTTCTTTTAATATTTCAAATAATAAAAATGAAGTAACGGATTTAGGTGGTGTAGATGAAAGGGTAGGTACGTATTGGTCGATGGATTTTGTGTTAAGAAAAGGTTTGCCGATGTTTTCCTATTCCGGCTATAAAATAACCGGCATATATCAAACGGATGAACAGGTAGCTAATTCACCTCATTTATCAGGTGCTAAACCAGGGAACCCTATCATTGAAGACCGGAATAATGATGGAGTTATTAATACGGATGATAAACAGATATTAGGGAATTTTCAACCAAAACTGGTGTTGGGTTTATCAAATGATTTTTCCTGGAAGAATTTTGATTTTAATATTTTCGTGAATGCTTCTTTGGGTGCAAAGATTTTTAATGCAGAGGATCAATCCTATGAAGGCAATACAAATGGCGCTATGCGGCGGTCATTGGCGAAAAACCAGTGGTGGTCTGTAGATGAGCCTGGAGACGGAAAGACGCCTGCTGCGGCACTTAGCCAATTGTTTGGCTATAACACAAATACTGATTATTACATTCAGGATGCTTCCTATTTATATCTCAGGAATGTTATTTTAGGTTATAAGTTTGAAAATATTGCTAAGAGAAAATGGGGTATTAAAAGTCTGAGAATTTATACTTCCATGAATAATTTGATAGTTATTAAAAACAAAGACAATCGTGCTTATAATCCCGAAGGAAGTACACTGGGAGAAGTATCGGGTATAAATAGTTATCCAGGAGTTAACACGGGTTCTGAACCTATTACCAGGACATTTGTATTTGGATTGAACCTTGGTTTTTAATTTTTACTATTCTAAATTTAAAATATTTAATAATGAACACGAAAATTTTTTACATCACCTGCTTATCGGCTATCATCCTTTTTTTAGCGGCATGTGACAAACAACTATTATACCCGGTACCTGAGTCCATTTTAACCACAGCCAATGCATTCAATACCGCTAAAGACTTGAATTTGGCTACGTTAGGGGTATATAGCGCCTACCAGGCCAGGCTTCCGCATGATTATGAATTGATTGGAGCACCCTCTGATAATATGTATGCCGAGTATTTTGCTACCGCTCCTGGAATTGCGGACATCGCATTACTGACAGTGAGCTCTGATAATCCTAAATTAAATTCATTTTGGAAAGACACCTACAATGGAATTTTCAGAGCTAATAGCGTGCTCATTAATATAGATAAGCCTACCGATTATGGTGCTACTCAAAAAGAGCAACTTACCGGAGAAGCTAAGTTTATGAGGGCCTTATTTTATTTTGATTTAGTGCGGATTTTTGGTGGTGTGCCCGCAGTAACCAGCGCTATAAATTTTACCGACGCAAGACAACTGCCAAGAGCAAGTGAAGAAGATATCTACAATTTAATTGTCACAGATTTAAAAGATGCGGTAGCCAGCCTTCCGCCACCAACAAGTATTGCTACAGGAAGAGCTTCCAAGGCAGCGGCACTTGCTTTTCTAGGTAAGGTTTACGTGTACCGGGCCAACTGGACAGAAGCCAAAAGTAGTCTGGAACAATTATTTTCAGGTTATAATTATAAGTTAGTAACCAATTATAGAGATTTATTTCGAATAGAAACAGAGGATAACAGCGAGGTAATCTTTAAAATCCCTTATGTGAGCGGAACGAATGGACAATCGTTAACTTATGATCTTATACCTAACGGAGGCGCCTACGGGATCAGTACTGGCGGCAATAGAGTGTGCCGCCCCACCTGGGATCTTGAAACGGCTTTTGAAAAAGAAGACAGCCGCTTAGAAGCCACCATAGAGGATTCATCAAAGGCGTATATCGCTAAACCCGCGGATTCACCTATATGGTACCCTTACTTTACAAAATGGGTAGTACCTACCAGCATTGCAACCAGTTCTGGCCTTGACATTCCCGTGTTTCGCCTGGCAGATATGATTTTGTTATATGCTGAAGCGCTATATCATCTTGGAAAGCCTGATGAGGCATTAGTTCAAATTAATAAAGTAAGGGAAAGAGCATTCGGGAACACAGCTCATGACTATACGATGGCAGATATTTCAACTGATGAGACTTTTATGGATAAGTTGCTTCTGGAACGGCGTTTGGAATTAGCAGTGGAAAACAACAGGTGGTTTGATTTGGTTCGCAGTGGTAGGTTTACTTCTGTATTAACCACTATCCAGGGCGAATACAATCCTTCTACTGGTAAGGCAGTATTGATACCTTTGAATGCTAAACCTTTCATGAAATATTTTCCTATTCCTTATGAGCAGATTCAACTTGCTGCTCCCGGAATATTAAAACAAAATGATGGGTATAATTGATTTTCTTAAGTAAAGGTGTCCTTGAAGATGGATTACAATACAGAGGCATGGAGATATAAAGAAGATGAGTTTTATCAAAAGATTTAATAAAAATCAGGATGTCGCTTGCTTTAATTGCTTACTTTGATGCCACTGTGTTGAATTTATTGAGTAATTGCACTAATTAATTAGTATCAATAAAGGCAATCTCATTTTACAGATTTGTCTTGAATTCTAAAAATCACATAACATGAAAAAAAGCTTTTCTCGTCGTAATTTTCTAACCACTGTTACGACAGCATCATTAGCAACAGCAGTATCCGGGCCACTTGCAAGTTTTGGCTCCGGATTGAGAATTCACAATGCCAATCATGGAAAATTAGCCATTTTGGGTGGTGGGCCGATAAGGCCTGCAGGCCCTATTGGCCCACCATGGCCCTATGTAGATGACAACGTAATAGATGCTGTGGTAAAAACTACCAAAAGCAGGGTGTGGAGCCGTATTCAATCGGCTAACGGTACAGTGCCCACTTTTGAAAAAACATTTGCTGAATTGATAGGCACAAAATATAGTGTAGGTACTGGTTCGGGTACGCAAGCCCTGAGCACCTGCGTGTATGCGCTTGGGATAGGTCCTGGCGATGAAGTGATCACATCGCCCTACACCGATATGGGTACAATTTCATCAATACTTACCAGCGGTGCACTGCCGGTTTTGGTAGATCTTGACCCAGATAGTTACCAACTGGATCCTGCTGAAGTAGAAAAAAAGATTAATAAGAATACAAAGGCCATCATGCCGGTACATATTTTTGGTGTAGCCTGTGATATGGAAAGGATAATGGCGATAGCGAAGAAGCATAATTTGAAAGTAATTGAAGATGCGTGCCAGGGGCCTCTTGCCCGCTACCAGGGAAAAGGACTGGGCACTATCGGCGACGTAGGATGTTTCAGTTTTCAGGCCAGTAAGCCGATAGCGTGCGGAGAAGGTGGGGCAGTAGTAGGCAACGATGAGGCATTAATGGATGAGTGTTATACGGTACAGAACCGTGGCGCTAATCGAAAAGGTAGTAATACAACGATAGGCCCTAAATATCGTATGGAAGAATTTGAAGGAGCTATCCTTATGGGCCAGCTGCCCGGTGTTAGAGAGCGGTTTAATATCCGTAACGAGAACGCTAACTATCTCACGTCAAAGTTAAAAGGCTTTGCGGCATTGGTTCCGCAAAAACATTATCCCGGCACAGAAAGCGGAGCTTACTATCATTATAGTATGACGTATCACCAGGATCATTGGGGGGTGGAACGAAGCAAGTTCTTGAAGGCGATAGCGGCAGAGGGAGTAGGATTGAATTCTTATATTAGTACAGGCCTTCACAGGGAGCCTTGGGTAGATCATGTCATTGGCCTAAAAGTTTACAAGACGATGTATTCCGCATCGAGATTAAAGGAATATAAGGCAAGCATGCACCTTCCTAACTGTGATAAGATAACTGATGAGACAATGGTATCTTTTGCAGGTTCAGGGTCTTTACTTGCCAGTCGTGATGAGATGGACAACATCATCAATGCCATCATGAAGGTGTACGAGAACAGGGATAAACTGAAGTCGGTTTAAAAGGAAGTCTTTACGTGCAAAGCCTTTTCATGAGGAGGTCTTATGTAAAATAGGGTGAGCTATGTAAAAATCAAGAGTATAAATATTTTTATAATGTAACATAGTATAAAAGATATGATGCTAAAAATAAATCAAAAAAGAGCCTTTGTCCGTATTGTAATTTCAATCTTACTACAAATAGTATTGGTAGGCAATGCAGCCTCTTCCAGGTTTGTGAAGATAGCTACCATTGGAGGCATACCCTCTTTTTCTTATGATAAAAGTAAGGGTAGTCAAAGTTTTGTTGATCAGATAATTGTATTTTGGAAGAGCCAGATTAACCAGGTGCTTCCGGATAAACCCGATTTAATTCTTTTGCCTGAGATATGTGACATTCCTACCAATTTAAAAGCAGGTGAATGGAAAGAGTACTTAAGGGTACGAAATTCCCAGGTAATGGACCAGTTCTCTTTACTCGCAACAGAAAATAATTGCTATATAGCTTTTGGAACTATGCGGTTGGATGAGAATGGGAAATTCCGAAATTCTGCTGTACTACTGGACAGGAAAGGAAAAATAGCAGGCATCTACAATAAAAATTTTCCAACCATCGGAGAAGTAGATGATGGAATTAAAGCAGGAGATGAAGTACCTGTTTTCCAGTGCGATTTTGGCCGGGTGGCTTTTGCAATCTGTTTTGATTTAAATTTCAAAGAATTGCTTGCGAAGTATGAAGCAGAAAAGCCTGATATAATACTTTTTCCTTCTAATTATCATGGAGGTATTATGCAGAACGTCTGGGCGTATTGGTGCAGGTCTTTTTTTGTTGGAAGTATCAATGGTGGAGGTACGCCTTCTGAAATACGTAATCCTCTTGGACAAGTCGTCGCCAGCAGCACCAATTATTTTGATTTTGCTATTGCCACAATAAACCTTGATTCGAGAGTGGTGCACCTTGGATATAATTTTGGTAAACTGGATGCATTGAAAAAGAAGTATGGGAATGCGGTAACCATTACGGATCCTGGAAGCCTGGGTCCTGTTTTAGTGTCGTCTGAAGTCAGTAATTACAATATTGACAGTATTATTAAAGAATTTGATATAGAACTGATAGATCCATATTTTAATCGTTCCCGTGAAAAGCGGACTGAGTCATTAGAGAAGTGATGTTATTACGGAAGCATATAAATGACTAAATCATTAATTAACTTCAATATAAATACTGATAAGTTCTATAATTAAAAATCATGAATATTAACCGCAGAAAATTTGTATCACGGAGTGCGGTCAGCGCAGCAGGCATTTTAATTGGCAGTCATCTAACAGGTTTAGCTGCGTCGGCAAAAGGAAAACGAGCAGCTACTTCTTTGATTAAGCCTGCGAAGTATGATTTGATGAAGGATGTAATGAAATACCGGAAAATAGATACTCATGCACATATATACTGGGATAAAGATAGCCCGGGGACACAACTCGACTATGGGAGGAGATTGGGCATAGATAAGCAGGTCATCTCAAGGTATCTGGATGTGATGCCAGGCACGCCTGAACAATTCAGGAAGTTCAATGATCTTACTATCAAGGCCATTAAGCAATTCCCGGATCACCTTCTAGGTGGCTTTATGTTAAATCCGACTTATAAGAAAGAATCGCTGGACGAGATAAAAAGGTGCACAGATGCGGGAATGATTGGTCCCGGCGAATTGTATTACCAGGTAAAGATCAATGACCCTTTGTATTTCCCCATTATAGAAAAACTTATTGACCTGAAAATGATCATCTTTTCACATGCGGAATGCCAACTTGGGGTAGGAGGTTATCGTATGAAATATAACGGCTATAAAGAACCCAATACGTCTATACCTGAGGATTTTGTAGACATCGCTAAGCGATATCCGGAAGGTAATTTTCAGTATGCACATATAGGTATGGGAGGCGATTGGGAATATGAATGCAAGATGTTTAGAGATTATCCTAACATTTATGTAGATACATCAGGTAGCAACAACGCGGAAAACATGATAGATTTTGCTCTTGAACATTTGGGTGAAGACCGTTTGTTTTTTGCGTCCGATAACAGCTATTATCAAAGTATTGGAAAGATTCTCGCGTCTAACCTGACTGAAGTACAGAAGAAGAAAGTTTTTTTTGATAACTATAATAATCTTTTAAAGAAAGGGGGAAGGGGAATAGAGTGAGTTGTGAATAGTGAGTGTTTTGTTTGCCACTGAATATTCGCCACTAATTGCTGACCATTGAACCCTCAATATCAATTCTATGAATATTAATCGCAGAAAATTTGTTGCCCGAAGCGCAGTCAGCGCGGCAGGCATGTTGTTCGGTAGTCATCTTAAAGGTATGCCTGCACCAATTAGCTACGCAGACACGAATGTTCCTTCAGCAAAGGCAAAATATGACCTGATGAAGGACGTAATGAAGTACAGGAAAATAGATACTCATGCGCATATTTATTTTACTGATGACAGTCCGGGGGAACAGTTGGATTTTGGTGAAAGATTAGGAATTGGTAAACAGGTAATATCCAGATACCTCAGTGTAATGCCAGGTACACCTGAACAATTCAGGGAATATAATGACCTTACGATTAAGGCGATCAAAAAATATCCTGATCATCTTTTGGG
>JBDTIC010000150.1:0-3158 GCA_039936595.1 Ginsengibacter sp.
TAGTTATACAAAAGGAATTTATCGCCCGGGCTGGAGTCTTCACCAACCCGCAGAGATTTGAAATTTGTTCTCTTAAAAAATGACAAGTAATTTTTTAATAATCAATAATTATTATGAACAAGATTGGATTTAATGTTTTAGCATGGACAGCAGAGGTTTCTGATGAGCTTATGCCAATAACAGATAGACTGAAAAAGATAGGATATGATGGCGTAGAATGCTTAATAGGAGCTGAGGATAAAAATGCCTACCGTCGTTTCGGCGATCATGCAAAATCTTTGGGGTTAGAAGTTACCTCAGTTTTTGTACTGGGCAAAGAAGAAAACCCTGTCGATACATCACCGGATGTAAGGTCCAAAGCACTGGACCGCATCAAATGGGCGATAGACCGGGCTCACGATATGAATTGCAGGATTATTGCAGGACCATTTCATTCAGCACATGGCGTGTTCTCCCACGAAGCTCCGCAGGATCAGGAGTACGGATGGAGTTCAGAAATCTTGCGTACTGCAGGTGATCATGCAACTCAGGCACAGGTTACATTGGCGCTGGAAGCGGTGAATCGTTTTGAATGTTATATGTGTAATACGATGGACCAACTGAAGAAATTGGTAGATGCTGTTAACCATCCCAATGTAAAAGCGATGTACGATACGCATCATTCCAACATCGAAGACAAAAGCATTGCGGAAGCAATCTACACCATAGCGCCTGTCCTCCATCACGTTCATATCAGTGAGAATGACAGAGGTACACCAGGCGATGGCCACATAAATTTCGATGAAGCTTTCTCTGCCCTGCACAAAATACATTATAAGGGATGGCTCACCATTGAAGCCTTTTCCCGGAGCGATATAGATTTTGCAAATGCCATTAATGTATGGAGAGAATTCTCACCTCCGTGGGATATAGCAGAAAAAG
Organism: Ginsengibacter sp.; assembly: GCA_039936595.1. GTDB lineage: Bacteria > Bacteroidota > Bacteroidia > Chitinophagales > Chitinophagaceae > Ginsengibacter. Next base: position 922 of record JBDTIC010000150.1, read on the forward strand.
GATTAAAGTTTATTCAGGAAATGTGCGTTAAGCATGGACTTAATGCAAATTAATTGGTCAGTCTGGGCTTGCCGCTTTCGAAAGGCCCTGACTGACCGCCTCTTTAATCTATCTTACTAATAAAAATAGACCGCGCACTTACTTTATTTATTTTCTTCCCGTTTCTAAAGCTGGCGGCTTTAACGGTTGCGGGTAATGAGAATGTAAGTGGATTCACGTATTTAGCGGATTGTATCGTAGGCTCAGTTCCATCAGTTGTATAGCGTATATCATGACCCACACTGTTGGTCTTGAGTTTGACAGTCGCCTTGTGGGCTGCCGAATCAATAGAGCTTTCTATCCACACATCATAAGCGCTCTTCGAGTAATTAATACCTGCAAGTTCATATCGCTTATACTGCGTTTCCATACGTTGTTTAAAGTTATCCCAGTTTTTATTTTGTGGTTGAGACCAACCTATTTCGGCTATAGCCGCCGCTCTCGGAAACGCCATGTATTCGGCTTTTTCAGGCGAGTGCACATATTCAGCCCACAGATTTCCCTGGATACCCTGGATATAACTGGCTTCTTTTGCAGTTAATACAGCAGGAATCGGTTCGTAAGAATACACTTTCTCCAATGTAAGCAAACCTCCAATTGCAGCAGGCTCATGGTAAGGCTCGCCCTGGTAATAATCCAAATAAGTATAGGGGCTGGGTGTCATTACTACTTCATGATGTTGTTTGGCAGCAGCGATGCCACCTTCCTCTCCACGCCACGACATCACCATGGCATTTGGTGCAAGGCCACCCTCCAATATTTCATCCCATCCTATTATTTTTTTATTTTTTGTTTTTAAGAAATCTTCGATGCGTTTGATAAAATAGCTTTGCAATTCATGCTCATCTTTCAGATGCTCGTCCTTTATTCTTTTCTGACATTTAGGACAAACCTTCCAGCGGTCTTTCGGAGCTTCATCGCCTCCGATGTGGATTACCGGTGATGGAAAAAGATCCGCGACTTCGGAAAGAACATTCTCTAAAAATTCAAAAGTCTTTTCATTGCCGGCGCAATAGATGTCTTTTTGAATTCCCCAGTTGAGTGGAATTTTAAAAGGGCCACCTGTGCAGGAAAGCTCGGGATAAGCTACTAGTACAGCCAGTGTGTGACCTGGCATTTCTACCTCCGGAATTATATTTACATAACGCTCCTGTGCGTACTTTACTAAGTCTCGGATTTGGTCCTGCGTATAATAACCACCATGAGGATTATGATTGATGTGATCCTTGAAGCGATCAAATTGTGTTCCGTCACGCCATGCGCTTACTTCGGTGAGTCTAGGGTATTTCTTGATCTCTATTCTCCAACCATGATCCTCTGTCAGATGCCAATGGAAAGTGTTCATTTTATGCATGGCAAGCTCATCGATGTATTGTTTGATAAAATCAACAGAGTAAAAATAACGGCCTACATCCAGCATCAATCCTCTCCATGGAAAACGAGGCTTGTCCACAATTTCAACGCCGGGAATGAATACTGATATAGCACTCTTCATATTGGTTTTTTCGACAGGGAGTAATTGATAAATGGTTTCTGCGCCGTAGAAAATGCCGGCAGGTTTATTGGCGTTCAATATAATATTTTCGGGTGAAACGGATAAAGTATATCCTTCGTTACCTAAAGAATCAAGGCCGCTTTTTAAGCGCAAGGCAATTTCATTTTTTGAAGGTTTTGATCCGGCTTCAGCCACTCTTAATTGTAATCCGGTCGTTTTTTTTATTTGATCAGATAATTTTTCAGAGATGGCTTTGAGGTCAACATTACCCCGTTCATAGACAATCTTTGTGGAAGGCGAAATTTTAAAATTTCCACTTTTTTCGTGAACGCTCAACGGTTGCGGAATGATAGAAACCTTCTGTGCAAAAGAGGGTGAAAACAAGGCGGACATAAGGCAGGAAATTAATAAAATTCTTTTCATTTAAAGGGTCTTTTTGTAATAAGAAAAGCCGCAATATCAGTTTATTTAATTGAATTGTCAATTTTATACGTCAAGGTCAAATCATTGTTTTGGCGCTGTTGCAGATATTTACGACTTAGAGGCTATAAATTTTTTCTGTTACCTCCTATATAGAAGAGTGTTGCTTGCAATAAAATGATTTTACTATACCTGTTATTTTATTTTTAGTGGGGCACCAATTAAATAAGAAATATATATGGGCTCAACTGTTTTTTGCTTTGCCGTATTTCCAGCTGTAATT
>JBDTIC010000151.1:0-3262 GCA_039936595.1 Ginsengibacter sp.
GGGTCCATGCTGTTTCTATAACTACACTGTCTTTCTGATTATAAGAAAGTGGAAGTAAAGTGACATTTGGGCTGGCTGCTGATCCCGATAGTTCCTTTTCTTTACCCCTCATCTCAACCCTACCACCGTCATTAATAACCGCTTTTTGATTGGGCAACAACAATATTTTTTGTGCACTATTAACCACCTGAATTTCTACTTTTCCCTTTATCAATGATGTCTCACTTTGCTCATCACCCGTATAAGCCTTTACATTAAACACAGTGCCTAAATCTTTAACCTCATACTTTTCCGTATGTACAATAAAAGGAAGTGATTCATCATGAACTACGTCAAATAGTGCCTCACCGGTTAAATAGACTTCCCGGCTAACTTTTCCATACCCTTCATCTACACGAAGTTGGGAGCCTACATTCAACCATATTTTTGTACTATCAGAAAGAGTAATTATTTTTTTTTCGCCGTTTACAGTTGCATAAAAAAGTATGCCAACCGACACCGTATCAGCGGCTATTTGTTTTGAAAATTGATTAGTTGTTTCAAATGAAACATTCATCAAGGCCTTTCCAATCAGCATAATCATAAGAACGGCAGCGACCGACGCAGCATAACGAAAAATCTTTTTAAAAGAATATATTTTTGAAAGCGATTTGCCTTTCTCCCCTGAATAATGTTTGTTTGTCCCGCTGCTCGTATGTTCCTGTTTTAGCATTACATGAAGGGCCAACACCATTTGCCTGGCCTCTTCTATATTTATTCTTTCAAAAGGATAATCATTTATATACTGCTTCCAATAAAAAATATCTACTTCATTTTTTTTTAAGCAGTAATTAATAAAAGAGTCATCTACAACAAGTTCTTCAACAGAAAAATAGTTTGGCATGAGATGATCTTTATATGTAGACGGGAGCGAAGAGGATATTTACCAACTATTTTAAAAAGAAATTTTTTAAGCTGATTTCTGTGTTCAGCAAACAATTGTTATTACCAATATTAAACAGGAAAGCAAAGCAGCTATGCGAACACCCGGCGAAGTATGGTTCAATTCTTCTCTCAGCAATTTGATCCCTTCAAAAAGATTATTATAAACAGATCTTTTAGTTAATCCGGTTTGAGCAACAATTTGCTCAGTGTTAAGCCCCTCGTAATATTTCAGGTCAATTACTTTCCGGCAACGCGCAGGTAGCTTTCTATAAGCTTTTTGAATGGCCTGGATTAAAGCTGTATTAGATTCAATTTTTTCAATAGTATCCTGAATAGACAACCCGGCATCATGTTCGTAATCAGCTTTTATAACTACTAACCGTTCTTTTCCGTGTTTCCGGTAGTGATCAATTAATTTTCTTCTGAAAGCGGTGGATAAATAAGCTTCTGGATTTTGAATAGTTGAAGGGTCAATCTCTTTCTCCAATAAATCCAGGAAGAACTGGTTGATCATATCCTTTATTTCGTCCTGCTGGTAGCCGAACTTTAATCCCATTTTCATAAAGATATTTTGAAAGCTTTCATACCAGATATGAAATTGCCGGGAGATATTGACATTCAAAGCAGCGTCCATTAAAATGGCTTTTAAAAAAATTTATCTTCAAATTTAGCATAATAATTTCTGTTTTGCAAGGAGAGTCTATCGTTACCCTTTGCCCTGCAATTAATCGCATAGCAAATATCAATATATATCGGGTGGCTGAACGGGTACCGGAAAGTAGGGCAACCGGCGGTCCGTCATTAAAAATTAATGTCGCTTGTGATTAGCAACTCGATATATTTGTGGTATCTGAGTCAGCAAGACAGTTTTTTATAACGATTAGATTATCTGATCTATACTTGCAGGTTGATTATTTACAATTGCGATAAGCAATTGAGTAACTATAAAAAGAAACACTTTCTAACTACAATTTTTAAATATTCTTAATTATGAAAAGACGTTTGCATTCGGTAATCATTTTGTTCCTGCTACTTTCGGGTAGTGCTTTTTCACAATCCGGGATGGATTCATTATCCTTTAGAAATTCCTTTAATTATGGTAAAACGGTAGCGGTGTTTGGCGGCTCTGTTTCCGTGGTACCGGCGAGTGACAGTGCCAAAATTCTTTGGACAAGATACCTGGGAATGACCGTTACTAATTTTGGAGTCTCCGGTGCAGGTTTTTCTTCATTGCAGGGAAAATCACTTCAGCAACAAGTAGATGAAGCCGGCGTCTTTGACATCTATGTTCTCTGGGCTTCCACCAACGATTATGCCCATCATAGAGATATTGGAGACTACACCGACTATACAGAATTTGATGGGTATGACAAGAATAAATTAACTACCCAAGCGGGTGGAATTAACTACTGCATCAAAAAGATTTATGAGATAAATCCCCGCGCTATTATTTACTTTTTTACGTCAGGTAAGGCTTTTAATAACAGAGGCGGCTATGATCCGTTTGAGGCACAAGGAATGAACCAATATGTGGAAGTGCAAAAAAAGGTTTGCCGGCTTCATGGCATACCACTTCTTGATCAGTTCTTTTTGGGCGGTTATAATATTTACAATAAGGACTTGTATTATCATGATGCCGTCCACATGAATGCATTGGGCTACAAAAAATTAGGTGAGATCCAGGTGTCCTTTCTTGCGTTCCCGTAGCCCGGTTTTTTTAATGGCTGGAGCTATTTCTGCCGTCTGACGCTCCTTTTAAAAGGGGATGCTGCCGTTTGGTCTCCTGACCAACGGCTTTTGAGGTACATGTATTTGTATTTTACTTATGCAAATCAGTATTACGAATCGAAACTTTCCTGTCGAATCAGATTTCTTAAGCTGCACCGGTGGATATTCTGTGTTGACTTAAACAGTCTGCTTGCGTAACAGTTTCATGGCTACAGCTGATTGCTCAGCAAGAGGCAGACAGGTTCGATACCATAAAAACTTATTATTACAGTGAAATTTAAACTGGCATCTCGCAATTACAGACACTAAAGACTGAGTTCGATATGTCACGCCATAAAAGATTTCTTTCCCGGAATCGATTCAGGAACGAAAACCGCCATGAAAACTAAACACACTAAAATAGGATATTTAAAAAAGGCCGTCTCAAATTTGTTTTGAGACGGCTTCATTGGAACTTTTATACCCATCTAAAGCATCGTAATCAAATATTAACCCATTGGTATTATTGTATTTTCAATATCTTTTCCTGTAAAATCACTTCATTGTTACGGATGATCGAGATAAAATAAGCGCCGGAAGATATTGAATGCATATTAAGCGTTTGTTGGAT
>JBDTIC010000152.1:0-6695 GCA_039936595.1 Ginsengibacter sp.
TATGGATACGACTGGGCTTTAAAAATGAATGATGTTTTCAAACAACTGATCATTGACGGGGATTATAAACCATTGATCCATTATGAAAGCCTGGGTATAGAAAGCAGGCTTGCCATTCCAACGCCTGAACATTATTTGCCGCTGTTGTATTCACTGGGATTAAAAGGCAGTAACGATAATGTTTCTTTCTTTAATGACAAGGCAGTAGCCGGTTCCCTTACCATGACTTCGGTGAAGATTGGATGAAGTTTGAAAGCGTAAATTTAATTTTTTAAAAATTATATATAAAAATATGTATAACCTCAAAATAATTTCCTCCACGGTTAGGCCTGGGCGTAAAGGGCCGGTAGTAGCGGCATGGATCACGAAACTGGCAGAAAAGAACGGTAATTTTAATGTAGAATATATAGACCTTGGTGCACTTAATTTACCTATGATGGATGAGCCGAATCATCCTGTCATGACAATGTACAAACATGAACATACCAAGCGGTGGAGTGCTAAAATTGATGAGGCAGATGCATTTATTTTTGTAACTGCAGAGTATGATTACAACTATCCCGCACCATTAAGAAATGCTTTAGAATATCTGTCGCAGGAGTGGGGTTACAAGCCTGCTGCCATCGTGAGTTATGGCGGAGTGTCTGCGGGAACACGGGCTGCGAATTCTTTGAAGGCAGACTTGTCCACATTCAGAATTGTGCCATTGGCAGAATCTGTTAATTTTTCATTTTTTTAGCAAAACATCAACGATGAAAATAAGTTTGAAGTGAATGAAATCTCTCACAAAGCTGCAGAAAATATGTTGAAGCAATTAGTTCGGTGGGCCAAAGGATTAAAAGCAATCAAAGAGGATGTAGTTTGAAAGATGAAAAATGATTTTGGTGTTTTTTAATAACATTATAAACAAGTAAAAAGACAGGAAATGGATAAAAAGAAATTAGGGAGATCAGATCTGTTGGTATCGCCACTTACTTTCGGTGGTAACGTTTTTGGCTGGACAATTGACGAAGAAAAATCGTTTCAGTTGTTGGATACTTTTTTTGCGGCTGGTTTTAATTTTGTAGATACTGCGGATGGTTACTCCAAGTGGGTTCCGGGTAACAAGGGTGGTGAGTCTGAAACCATCATTGGCAAATGGATGAAAAAAAGAGGAAATAGAAAGGATATAATTATCGCCACCAAAGTAGGTGCAGATATGGGCGATGGAAAGAAAGGGTTGAAATCAAATTATATAAAACAGGCCGCCGCAGCATCACTCGAAAGATTGCAAACGGATTATATTGATTTGTATCAATCACACCATGATGATTTGGAAACGACTGTGGCAGAAACGATGAGTGGACTGAATGAATTGATCAAAGAAGGAAAAGTCCGTTACATTGGTGCTTCTAATTTAAGCGCTGAAAGAATTAAAGCGTCAAATGATTTTGCAAGAAAAAATAATTTGCAATCTTATAATAGCCTTCAGCCTTTATACAATTTATACAGCAGGCAAAAGTTTGAAGATGAATATTTGAAGCTCGTTACTGATGAGGAGCTGGCTGTTATTCCATATTATTCACTGGCAAGTGGTTTTCTTACCGGAAAATATAGAAGTGAAGCAGACCTGGATAAAAGTCAGCGTGGACAAGGGATAAAAAAATATCTTGATGACAGAGGCTTGAGCATATTGGCTGCAATGGATCAAGTGGCTGCAGAACAAAATGTTCAGTTATCACAAATTGCTATCGCATGGTCGCTTAATAAGCCATTCATTACTTCAGCAATCGCAAGCGCTACCAGTATAAAACAATTGGATGAATTGATTGACGCAACCAGTTTAAAACTGAGTGATGAGCAAATGGTTGTTTTGAACAATGCAAGTGCTTATTAAAATTTATAAATATAGTAAGACGTTTTTAAGTCAAAAGGATTTTCAATTATTAACTTTCAACTATCAATTGCACGATGGAATTAGGCTTAATCACCTTCGCAGATATGCAACCGGAAACGCTACCGGGGCGCGGAATTAATGCCCATCAGAGAATAAAAGATCTGATGGAAGAAATTAAACTGGCTGATCAGTTAGGTCTCGATGTTTTTGGTGTTGGCGAACATCATCGGCCGGATTACGCAGTATCATCACCAGCCATTATATTGGCGGCTGCAGCAATGGTTACCAAACACATAAAACTTGCAAGCGCAGTAAGCGTGTTGAGTTCAGACGATCCGGTGCGTGTATTTCAGAATTTTTCTGAAATAGATCATTTATCGGACGGCCGGGCAGAAATATTTGCGGGAAGAGGCTCCTTTATAGAATCATTTCCATTATTTGGTTACGATCTGCAGGATTACGAAGAGTTATTTACAGAGAAATTAGAACTGTTGATCCAACTCAACCAAACTGAAAAAATTACCTGGAAGGGTAAGCATCGGGCGTCGATTGATGATCGTGGTATATATCCACGGCCTTACCAAGCCAAAATTCCTATCTGGCTGGCAGCCGGTGGTACTCCCGCTTCGGCAGTAAGAGCAGCTACATTGGGTTTACCTTTAATGCTTGCAATCATTGGTGGTTTGCCTGAGCAATTTGTTCCGTTTATCAATCTGTATAAAGAAACTGCGAAAAAAGTGGGGCAGAATGTGTCACAATTACAATTTGGTGTCAACAACCATGTTTACATAGGTGAAGAATCACAAAAGGCTGGTGATGCATTTTACCCTTACTATGCTACCATGATGAATCGTGTAGGACGCGATCGCGGCTGGCCACCACTTTCCCGGCAGCAGTTTGATTATTCCCGTTCACCAAAAGGAGCATTGATGGTGGGAAGCGTGCAACAGGTAATTGATAAGATTATGTATGAGCATGAATTATTTGGTTATACTCGTTTTCTTGCACAGGCAAGTGTAGGTAATGTACCGCACGCAATGACCATGAAGTCTATCGAGTTATTTGGAACGAAAGTAGCACCGGTAGTTAAAAAAGAGATCAATTCTTCTGTCTCATAATTTACTAAGGATGGATTGCGGATGTCACGATCTTAAGACAATTTTAAAAACACAGTACCTTCGCGAAAATATTTAGTTCCGGATGGTAATAGGACATTCGAAGTAATCGATGTTTTATAAGTCAGCTTACCTTCGGATTAGCAAAAATTATGCTACCTAAGTTCAGAAAATTATTATTAAAACCTAAGTTATATCTCAGTGAGATTACCGGAGTATTACTTTTAGGCCTGGGTATTTATTTTATAAAAAGCCAGGGTCACGAATTGAGAAATGTGGGAGAATATATAAAATCAGGTGATGCTTCCTGGATTGCTGTAGGTATTGTTATTACCATTGTTTATATTTCTCTCCAGGCTATCATGTATATTGCAAGTTTCAGAGCGGTAGGTCTGAGAGTAAGTTTATGGGAATCTACTATTTTATTTTTAAAGAGAAACCTCATCAGTATATTTTTACCCGGTGGCGGGATTACTTCTCTGGCCTTCTTTACAAAAGATATTCAGCAGGAGACTAATGAAGAAAACAAAACCAGGATCCACCTGGCAAGTACCATATACGGCTTTACGGGTATTTTATCTATTGTTGTCATTGCTATACCCGTATTGATCTATCTCGCCTTTATAGGAGATAGCTGGAAAAACGCGAATGACGCGGCGGTGATCCTGATTTTCTTCGTACTCCTTTTAATTTACCTGGTTTTGTCTTTCATAAAACGAGGTTGGGTTCACCGGCTGGTTCATCGCTTTTTACCCCAGGTAAATACTGAATTCAGAAAGAATGCCCATTTCAAGTTTCAGTTCTTTATGGTAAGCGTATATGCTGTGCTTATTGACCTCGCAGGTATTGTGCATCTGTATGTAGCAATGAGAGTAATGGGTGCTGATGCGAGTTGGAAAATTGCGCTGACAGGTTATGTGATTGCGACTCTGCTGCTGCTGATTTCTCCTTTTTTAAGAGGCATTGGGGCCATTGAATTTTCTCTTACTCTTGTCTTAAAACATTATGGTTATTCCATTTCAGAAGCATTAGCCATTACTTTAATTTACCGGTTGTTTGAATTCTGGATACCAATAGCCGCCGGTATTGTAAGCTTTTTGTTGCGTAAAGGAAATATGGTGTTAAGGGTTGCTCCAGCCTTACTGCTTTTTGCATTAGGCATCATCAATATTATTTCTGTACTTACTCCCGCTTTGCGTTATCGTGTAAGATTTTTACGGCAGTTTTTGCCAGTGGAAACAATTCACATGTCAAATTATTTGGTATTTATTCTGGGTTTACTTTCTATTATTACATCGGCTTTTCTTTTTCGAGGCTTAAAAAATGCGTGGAGATTTGCCATTCTTCTTTGTGTATTATCATTAATTGGTAATCTAACTAAAGCAATAGATTACGAAGAGGCTCTTGTTGCATTTTTTACATTACTTGTTCTATGGTTTACCAGGGCTCAATATTATATAAAGCACAACAAACAACTCCAAAGATTTGGTATAGAGACTTCCCTGATCATTCTTGCAGGCGTAATTATCTATGGCGTAATTGGGTTTTACTTTCTGGATAAACGCCATTTTGGAATTGATTTTTCTTTGATCAATTCAATCAAACACACTTTTCTTAATTTTATTTTGCTGGATGTAGATTCTCTACAACCACGTACCCGTTTTGGTACAGTTTTCTTAAATACCATTCATATAAGTGGTATCATTTCTATTGGATTAATATTTTATGCGTTAATAAAACCATACTTCATAACCATAAGCCAGGACGGTGAAGATATTTTGAGAGCAAAGGAAATCATTACAAAATTCGGATCATCGCCCGTAGATTATTTTAAGACGTCAGAGGATAAATTATTTTATTTTGGAGATCAGGTAGAAGGCTTAATTTCTTATCGGGTGGCCGGTAGTTTTGCCATCGTATTAGATGAACCTGTTTGTGCAGACAGCGGAGAGAGGCTTATTCTTTTAGAAGAATTTGAGGATTTTTGTGTCGATTCAGGATTGAAGTCTGCCTATTACAGGGTAGAGGAAAATAGTTTGCAGTTGTTTAATGAGATTGGCAAAAAATCATTGATCATTGGCCAGGAAGCGGTAATAGATTTGCAAACTTTTACGCTTGAGGGAAGAGATAAAAAATCAATGCGCAACGGACTAAAAAATATCGAAAACAAAGGGCTTAAATCGGTTATTCATCAGCCGCCTATAAAAGACGGAGTAATGCAAAAATTAAAGTTTGTTTCTAATGAATGGCTAAAAATTACCAACCGTGAGGAGATTGTTTTTACACAAGGAATGTTTGATTGGGATCAATTAAAGCAGCAAACAATCATTACTATAGAAAATAAGGACGAACAGGTCTTTGGGTTTTTGAATATTATTCCTGACTATGCGCCTGATGAAGTCACCTACGACCTTATAAGAAAAACGGAAGATGCGCCGGGCGGGGTTAACGACGCGCTGGTCATTGCATTAATAACCTATTGTAACGAGAGGAAAATTAGGTACCTTAACCTTGGTCTGGCACCGCTTTCAGGTATCGAACAAGCAAAAGGGCTACCGGAAAAAACATTAAAATTTGCGTATGAAAAATTGCAACAATTCCGCCATTATCGTGGCCTGAGAGATTTTAAAGAAAAGTTCTCTCCCCGGTGGAGTAATAAATATCTGATCTATGAAAATCATTATGATCTGATCAGTTTACCTAAAGCATTAAACAAAGTAATGAAACCTTAAACCTGTATGAAGTATTTACCATTTTTAATTTTTATTTTTTTAGGGCTGCCTGTTAGCAATCCTGTTCATGCACAGATAAAAGAAAATATTGCTGATCTGCCTGTAATCTTTATTCCTGCTAAGAAAAAAAGCGGTGAAACAATGGTGTTTTTTATAACGGGAGATGGTGGATGGAATGCATTTTCTCAAAAGCTGGGTGACCAATATGCATCCTCAGGCATCCCGGTAGTGGCGCTAAATTCTTTAAAATATTTTTGGAAAAAGCGAACGCCGGAAGAAACTGCTCAGGCTGTTTCAGATTTGTTATACCAATACAGCAGAGAGTGGGGAAAGAAAAATATCCTGTTATGTGGATATTCTTTCGGAGCTGATGTAATGCCTTTTATTTTTACCCGCATGCCGGTAGATCTGAAAGAAAAAATTAGCAGCATTCAATTGCTTTCGCCATCTCCTTACACAGATTTTGAAGTACACGTATCCTACCTCTTTATGTCTAAAAAATTCGATGTTGCCTCAGAAGTTCAAAAAATTAATAAGCCCATTGTGTGTTATTATGGTGCAGAGGAAGAAAAACCTTTACAAAGTATAGCAATGAACAATTTCAAACTGATTATTTTAAAAGGCAATCATCATTATGAGGATAGTTTTGGTGAAATTGTGGGCACAAGACTGTCTGCCAGGTGAGTTTTAGGGTTAAAATCAGAAGCAATTAAAAAAATCAAAAAATCACTGATGAATATGACTATTACAAACAATCTTAGCAAACAAAAGAATCGCATAAATCATAGTTCAGACAGTCTCATTTCCTTACATTTGATTTCCAACCTCTTCATCAAAAAACTTTAATTAGAAAATGGAACAGAACCCAACAATGACCAATACTAAGAAAGAAATACTCGCTGCATACAGTGATCTATTGAAAAAGAAAGAAGCGGAAAATAGCAAACATCCCAAAGAAGAGAAAGCGGAAAA
>JBDTIC010000153.1:0-3230 GCA_039936595.1 Ginsengibacter sp.
TTCAAAAAGTTTCCTGGCTTCAGAGGTATTTCCCAATCCTTTGTTACCCAAAGCCTCCAGATACCAGGCATTTGAAATGGCCTTATGATTGGTTGATGATGATTCTTCCACAGCGATCAAAGAACCATTGGTTCCATTTTTTCTTTGATCTTGCCCTATTTTTATAAGCTCATTAAACATTTCTTTAGCTTTGTCGCCATGTCCCAATTTTTCCTGTGACTTAGCCTGAAAGTATATTAAATCTGACATGCCTCTTCTATTTTTCGCGTCAACACTTTTTTGAAAGTTCTCTTTTGCTTTTTTGCCATTGTTCATTTTATCATAGGCCAGGCCCATATAATAGTAGATCATTGCATTGCGTTCATCATCCAAAGGTTTGCCCACTTCCAGGTTCTCCGGATACAACATAGCGGTTTCCAAATGTGAAATAGCCTCACCATATTTCTTGTTTTTCATTAATTGCATTGCCTTTAAAGTATGGGCGTCCACATAGTACCAGTATATTTCTCTTCCTCCTTCCCATGTCCTAAAGTGGTGCGTCTTAAGAAGTTCAATTGCATCATCGTAATCCCCATCGAGATTATAGAATTGAACGAGAGACTTTGGCGCAGCAACATCTTTTTTCACGACATCGATATTCTTGCGGAAGATTGCCAGGCATTCTCTGAAATCTTTATCAGAAGCATCATAATAGCCGGCAAGTTCAGCATACCAAAGCGGAATATCATTTTCTTCCTCAATGGCCCTGGTCATGTATTTTATCGCTTTATCCGAATTATGTTCGTGATAAAAAGCCGCGAAAGCTAAATTTCGCCAAACCATAGGAATATTATTGTTCATATTCCTCACTTTCTCCCATGCTATAATTGCTTCCTTCGGCCGGTTGTCATACAACAGATTTCCCATCAAATAATAAGCGCCTACATTGTGTGGGTCCAGGCGGATGGCGTTGTCCAGGACTTCCTCTGTTTCTTTTCTGTATGGAAAGCAATGATCCAAAGAAGTTTTTTCGGCGATGCCCAGCATTTCTTTAGCCTTATTGTTATTGCCCGATTGAGAATAAAACCACGACAAATAGTAATATACCAATGGGTTTTTCGGATCTTTTAAGGATGCTAAAAGTTGTGTGCCATCATCTAACAATCCCGCATTCATATAATTGGTAGCAATTTCCAAATAATCGTTATCAACGTCCTGCATATTACGGTGCCACTCATCCATTGACGTTTTTCCCTGCAAAAGTTCCTTCTCATAAAGAGCGGCAAAATCAATGGGATCAAATGCCAATTGATTATCCAGCAGCTCCAGTGCTTTTTCTTTGTGTCCCAACTTTCTAAGTAGTGCACTATAAAGCACGATTATCTTACCATCTCTCATATCGGTAGAATACGCTTCAAGAATGTATTCCAATGCCTTTTCATAATTCCCATTTTTGCTCTCCAATTGCGCCAACTGGTAATTTCCTGAAGAATTCCATTCATAATACCAGGTGGACCTGGCAAAATCCCGATAAGCCTCATCGGTGTTACCTAATCCTTTTTGGGCTAATGCCCTGTAATAATATAATTCGCCTTCTTTAGGTTGGTAATATTTTATTTTGAGTTTTTCAGCTGCTTTTTGAAGATAGGTCAATGCTTCCTTATATTGGGTCTGGCTTACCCTACGCATCCCCATTGCTATGTTCACTCTATAATCGTCAGGAGATTTTTTCAGTGCTGCCAAATAATAATCATCAGGGTCAATACCTGGCCTTTTAAACTGCTCAACAAACCTTCCTGTAAGATAAAGATCTTCAACAGACTCAATTTCTCCGGGCTTTTTAACCTGTTCCTGTGGCTCCGGAAGTTTAGGATGTTGTGGTTTGTAAGGCGTATAAGATACCAATTCATTCCCCTGACTATCTTTCAATTGGATATTCAGGTTGTATTCATCAAACGCATTTTTTCCTTTATAAGTGGCTGTAAAAGGTGTTGCAGGATCGATATTTATTTTTCTTTCTGCCAAAACCTCATCTCCAGATTTCAATACAAAAGAAGCATTCTTAAATTCTTTTGTTGTATTAAATCCATAAAAAATCGTTTTGGGGTCACGCATTTGAAGAGTTACAGATGCATCTGTGTTGGCATTTTTTACTATTTCCAGATCGCGCACCGGGTACCAATAATTTTTGGCGTCTTTTACTGAGTGAGGTAATATCCAGCTGTAATCCGGTTGGTTGTTCGAAAAAGTACCCGTCATTAATTCAACGTAGGCCTTTCCATCATCTGTTAATTTACGCCTCGCGTTTTGCCCCTGGAGTCCGGGTCCGAATTGCCATAGCTTGGAGGTTGGATTCTTATAAGGGTCGCCTACGTGGACAGTTCCCGCATTTTGGCTGTAATCATATCCGCCAATAAAACCTTTTTGCCCTTGCCAAAAGAAAAATGATACAGGATTCGGATGGTTTTTCCACCAGGTTAGATCAACGCCTTTGGTGTAATCGGTGCCTTGATATACTTCATGAGAAATGGGCCATTCTGTAAAACTGGTATTATTATGAAAAACGGCGATCTCCTGGCTTGGCGGCCAAAAAGTGCGAAAATCCTTGTTAGCGGTAATAGCAACGTTAGACCAAAAAAGAAATGTTTTGGTAGTTGTGTTAGTATTACTAAGGCGATAATCGGCCTCAATATAAGAACGCCCGGGTCGCAACGTAATGCCAACAACTCCTCTAAGTCTCAGGCTTTTTTCAGTTTCACCAATCCAAACTGTGGCACTACCGTCTTTATTATTCACCATCCTGTAATCACTTGGCAATAATGTAGTAGTCCGGTGATGATTGGGAAAGCACCATTCGATGCCACCAGAGATCCATGCTCCCAATGTGCCTATTAGGTCGGGCTTTATAACACTGTTTGTATGAAATAGCTCGTGACCGTTGGTCTTATCTATTGCAGAAAATAGCTTACCTCCAAATGCTGGTAAAATTTTTACTTTCAGATATTCATTTTCCAAATACACAAAATTATAGGTAACATCTGTAAGCTTTTGGTCGCCAAGATTATCTTGCGAAGGATAAGGATAAATATGACCCGCAGCTCCCTGAACGCCTCTACCTGTGTAAAAAATAGGGCTTACCTCTTCTTTCCCTAGTTTATAAGTCGGTATTACTTCTGTCCCTTCATATACTTTTACCTGGGCAAAGAGATTTCCACTATTAACCAGGGCAAAAAAGATAGCCATCTTTAAAA
>JBDTIC010000154.1:0-2740 GCA_039936595.1 Ginsengibacter sp.
TTTTACAAAAAAATGCGTAGCCTGGGGTTGAACAAAAAAGCGGCCATGGAGGGTATGAGCAGGGGAGGGGCTTATGTATATAACTGGGCGGCAGTCAATCCACACAAAGTAGCGTGTGTATACGCAGATGCGCCGGTCCTTGATTTTAAAAGTTGGCCTGGTGGAAAAGGAGCAAGTCCGGGCAGTAAAAACGATTGGGATATTTTTAAAAAAGATTTCAATCTAACTACGGAACAACAGGCTTTAGATTTCAAAGGAAATCCACTCGATAAAGTGAAACAAATTGTTGCAGGCCATTATCCTATGTTGCATGTGGTGGGTGATGCCGATGAGGTAGTTCCCGAAGCTGAAAATACTGCGCTGTTTGAAAAGAAAGTAATAGAATTGGGAGGTAATATCAAGGTAATTCATAAGCCGGGAGTCGGCCACCATCCACACAGCCTTAGGAATCCGGAACCCATTGTAAATTTTATTTTGTCAGCAACAGGTAACAAGATTTATTATTAAAAATTAATTTTTTTTTAGCGCATTTGTATTCTGTGTCGAATACGATGGAAGTAAGATATCGACATCTTTTATTCGTTAGTGAAGTGATGTCTTTATTGTGCAATTTCCAGAGAAATACTCATGCAAAACTTCAATTGAAACTTCATAAGGAACTTACAATAGTCGCACATTGATACAAATGGCTCGTACCTGTTATGTAGTTACTTTCTCTTTCCTTGTCCTCTTAGACTTTACAGTCCGTTTTTTCTTAAGTGCTCTTTTTGCTTTGTCATCTTTTATAAATTCACTGATTGCAAGTTTTTCTTTTTTGGTGAGCGGTCTCGGGTCAACTACAAAATCAAGGTCGAGAGGTTCTTTTTTTAGTTCCATTATGGTGAATTTAAAAATATTTATTAATCAATTTTAATGCAGATTCTGTATTAATTACCATTAGTTGTCCACCAAAACGAAAAGCACCCAAGGTTTCAACGTAATGGTCTATAAGTATTGTTTTTGCAACAAAGGAAACGTAGCCTTCTCCACCGCGTTGAAATGAAAGTTTGCAGGCAAAAGCAACTAAATTTCCCGGAACACCCAAATAAGTTTTACGTTTCCCAATATTGAAAGGTGCGCTTTCAATGAGATGCATATAAACATGGTCTGGATGTACTTCCAAGCTTACTATCCCTTGAATAATGTTTGGATTGTTGGATATGGTAAGTTTGTAAATGTCTCGTTCAGGTATTTTAAACTCTTTGCTCCAATTAAATCTCCAGCCATTTTTTCTGGTTACACTTTTTAATTCCAAATCTGTTAATAACGAAATTTCAGTCGGGAAGCTGTCGCCTGATTGGATATTTTCGATTGAATTCGTTAGTTTATCAATTTGAAAATCAAGTAATGATACCTGTTGTTTTTTCACCTAACGAATTTACGAAATAATAAAATCTTGTTCAAATGTCGTTTGAAGTATGCGAAGTGATAGTTGAGGTATCACCGAATCACAAAGCCATCTGAATCATAACTGAATGATCTTTTAAGAAAATGCCGGGTATTTTTGATTATTGATACATAATAGATATTTAAGAAAATTGAGCATCCAATTTTTAAAAAATAACGAATAGCCCCATTTTGAAAATAATATTCTTCCTGTTTGCTTTATTTTTACGAAATCTATTTTATAAATTATCATTATGAAAATAAAAATCACACTCGTATTATTGATAGCCTTCCTGGGATTTCAGGTAGCTTTTTCACAGCAACCAACTACCAACTATAAATGGTGGAATCCGGAAAAAAATGCATTTCACACCATAGAAGGACAGGCATGGCCTGACCAGGTTGCGCATCCGTACGACCGGTTGCCGGCATCTGCTGAACATAATGTAAGAAAGGCAGTATGGGATCTTTCGCGGCAGGCTGCGGGACTATTGATAAGGTTCCGTTCCAATGCAACAGATATACGTGTACGATATACCGTTGGCGGAAGTTTGGGATTTCCGCACATGCCATCAACCGGCGTAAGTGGCGTTGATCTGTATGCTATCAGCAAAGACGGGGCGTGGGAATGGGCTGGCGGAAAGTATGCATTTGGTGACACCATTGAATATCATTTCCAAAATTTAAAAAATGATTATGTACGTGAATACCGCTTGTATCTTCCTCTTTATAATGATGTAAAATGGATGGAAATCGGTGTTCCTGTTAACCAGGATATGACCCCTTTGCCGGTGAGAGATGATAAGCCGATTGTTGTTTACGGCACCTCTATAGCACAGGGCGCGTGCGCATCGCGGCCCGGTATGGCCTGGACGGCAATCATGGGACGGCAGATTGACCGGCCTGTGATTAACCTTGCCTTTTCAGGCAATGGCCGCCTTGAAAAGCCGCTTATCGATCTAATCTCAAAGATGGATGCTAAAATATTTGTGTTGGATTGCTTCCCAAATCTGGGAGGCTTTCCGGCAGATACGGTTAAAGAGCGTTTAATGTATGCGGTGAAAACGTTACAGAAACAGAAGCCTAAAATACCGATATTGATCGTAGAAGATGCCAACGCAAATACAGAATCGCTGGACGCTTCCCGCCAAAACAGGAGCATCAAAGTAAATGAAGTCGCGAGATCCACCTTTGCTGAAATGAAGGCGCAGGGTATTCAGCATATTTATTGGCTGTCTGCCAAAGAAATAGGATTTGGCAACGAGAGTACCGTGGAAGGCACACACCCGAATGATGTAGGTATGACGGAATATGC
>JBDTIC010000155.1:0-2858 GCA_039936595.1 Ginsengibacter sp.
AGAAAAATATCTTGAATTGAATAACAGTTATGGCTCTTTCAACACCTGGAAGAATACGCTGAAAGTGGGTACCGGCCTGTTGGCACACCATTTTTTAATTGATGCGAGAGTATCACGGATTTCAAGCGATGGATATATTGACCGGGCAACTTCTGATTTAAAATCTTTATATTTTAGTGCAGCTTACATCAATGAAAAAAGCTCCTTACGATTTAATATTCTTAGCGGAAAAGAAAAAACTTACCAGGCATGGAATGGTATTCCTGAAAGCTATCTTCATAATGACCGGACTTATAACTCATCAGGAACGGAAAAACCCGGGACACCCTATGCTAACGAGACTGATAATTATACACAAACCCATTACCAACTCTTTTTTAATCATAAAATCAGTAGTGTAATAGGCTTTAATGTGGCTGCCTTCCTCTCCAGGGGGAAAGGCTATTACGAAAATTACAAAGCCAGCCAGAAATTTAAAAATTACAACCTGCCGGACGTTATTAATGGAACGGATACAGTCTCATCTACTGATTTGGTAAAAAGACAATGGCTGGATAATTATTTTTATGGTTCTATATTTTCATTTCAATATCGAAAAAATAAAACCCAACTTACCTTCGGTGGAGGGTGGACAGCCTATGATGGAGGGCATTATAATATTATCACCTGGGCACAGCAGGGTTTTCCGGACAATTATAAATATTATAATGCTCCGGCAAATAAGCAGGATTTTAATCTTTATGCAAAAGCCATGCAATCTTTGGGATCCCGCTTCACCGGGTTTTTAGATATCCAGGGCAGATTTGTTGACTATGATATTCATGGGTTTAAGGATAATCCCAACCTGTTCATCAATGAAAAATACTCCTTCTTCAATCCCAAAGGCGGCATCTCTTTTAATAAAAATAATTACCAGGCCTATCTTTCCTTTTCTGTGGCTGCTAAAGAACCCAACCGTAACGATTATGAAGCCGGTGTCAACCAGATTCCCAAACCAGAGATTTTATACGATGTAGAGTTGGGGTTAGAAAACAGAAATGAACTATTCAACTATGGAGCCACTTTTTATTACATGTATTATCGCAATCAATTGGTAAATACAGGTAAAATAAATGATGTAGGAGCTTATACAAGATCCAATACTCCTCAAAGCTACCGTACTGGCATTGAGTTACAGGCGGGATCCGTTATAAACAAATGGATGAACCTTGCGGGAAATATTGCCTTCAGTAGAAATAAAATTAACAATTTTACTGAGTATGTGGACGACTATGACGGTGGCCCGCAGAAAGAAAATATCTATTATAAAAGTGATATCTCTTTTTCACCAGATGTAGTTGCGGCAGGAAGCATCCATATTATGCCTGTAAAAAACAGTGAAATTAATTTTCAATCAAAATATGTGGGGAGGCAATTTTTAGATAACACGTCTCATATAAGCAGGAGCATTAATCCTTACTTTTTGGAAAATGTAAAATTTTCTTACACGCTTTTAAAAAAAGTATTCAAAGAGGTAAATTTTATTTTCCAGATTAACAATATTTTCAACAAAATGTACGAATCCAATGGATATACATTCAACTATATCGACGGTGGAAAATTTACGGTGGAAAACTATTATTTCCCGATGGCAGGAATTAATTTCATGGCGGCAATTAATATAAAATTGTAGGCGAAGGCCGTTACCTGTCGCAACAGTATGATTTTTAAATGAATTATCTTTGCATTTTAAACAGGAATTATGCTTGATACAATAAGCGAGGCCATTGAAGATATTAAAAATGGCAAGCTGGTTATAGTAGTAGACGATGAAAACCGTGAGAATGAAGGCGACTTTGTTACTTCAGCAAAAAATGTCACACCTGAAATAATTAACTTCATGAGTAAATATGGAAGGGGATTGATTTGCATGCCCCTTTCTGAAAAAAGATGTGATGAATTACATCTCGAGTTGATGGTAAATAAAAATACCGCTCTTCATGCTACACCGTTTACAGTAAGTGTTGATTTGTTGGGAAATGGCTGTACATCCGGTATCTCTACCCATGACCGGGCGAGAACCGTAAAAGCAATAATTGACCCATCGACAACACCCGAAGATCTTGGAAGGCCGGGACATATATTTCCATTACGTGCAAAAAATGGTGGAGTTTTAAGACGGACAGGCCATACCGAAGCCACTATAGACCTCGCAAAGCTTGCAGGACATGGGGATGCGGGAGTGTTAGTGGAAATAATGAATGAAGATGGTACAATGGCGCGGTTGCCCGAATTACGACAAATTGCTGATAGACACGATCTTAAGTTAGTGTCTATTAAGGATCTGATAGCTTACAGGTTGGAAAAAGAAACCCTTATTAAGGAAGAAGTCCATGTGAAGATGCCTACAAAATATGGAACATTTGAATTAATTGCATTCACTCAACTTAATACCGGAGAGGTGCACATGGCGCTTAAAAAAGGAGAATGGGAAAAAGACGAACCTGTATTGGTACGGGTGCATTCCAGTTGCATGACAGGAGATATTTTAGGATCATTCCGTTGCGATTGCGGAGATCAGTTACACAATGCTATGAAGATGGTAGAAGCTGAAGGAAAAGGACTCGTATTGTACATGAACCAGGAAGGGCGTGGTATCGGGCTTCTTAATAAACTAAAGGCTTACGAACTCCAGGAGCAGGGCATGGATACTGTAGAAGCCAATCTGAAGTTAGGGTTTGCGATGGATGAGAGAGACTACGGCGTAGGCGCTCAGATTTTGAGAAAATTGAATGTATCCAAATTAAAACTTATAAGTAACAATCCAAAGAAAAGAGCAGGTCTTTTAGGTTATGGCCTTGAGATAGTTGACACAGTAC
>JBDTIC010000156.1:0-3394 GCA_039936595.1 Ginsengibacter sp.
CGGGGTTTGTTCGTTCCTGCCAGGATCGGAGGGAGACAAAGGGCCGTGTAACATCGTGGTAAAAACTTCCTCACTATAGTTTAAACCATCCTGCCTCCACCTTGAATTTACAACAGGTAAATAATTATTAAAAACCGACATCTGACAATTTTCTTCAGTACGGTCGAAGTCAGGCTCAGTACCTGTGCCAATTTTCCATGTAAGCCTATCCCCGGCCCAATTACACCGTGTAAGTTCTTTATCCTGGGCTTTCGCCAGTGCTTTATCCATAAAAATGTTGCCTCCCCACTCTACTGCAAATTTTTGCCAACTTGCATCAGAAGCCAAAGGAAGATAAATTCTATTCCCATTTTGATCCTGTAAAGGGTCTAAATGAGGAATCTCTTTTCTGGCACGATCGTATGTTTGTTCCGGTTGATTTTCTATTTTTTCCCGTATGGTTTCACCTTTAACGAGCTTTGCATTTAAGAATGAAACTGAGTCATCTGATTTTGTAATATAGGCATTAAAATAGGGAACATAAATGGGGCCTTTTTCAAGATCACTCACTGAGAATGAAAACGTACCCTGAGATGTTCGCAAGGTTACCACTGTTTCGTCATTAGAACCGGGCAAGGTTGTAGCGGAAGAATAGATGTTGGCAATAATACCTTTGGGATTCCCACTCAAATTTAGCTCCCATGAATTTACTCCGGTTTTTTTATCTTTCTTATCCCACTTCCATGATGAAATATTCTTTAACCGTCCGTTAAATACCTCCAGGCTTCCATCGATTTTCAAATTATTATTTTCTTTACAGCCTAATTCTACCCTGATAGAACTGCTTTTTTCACTGGATGGCGAAAAAACATTAATTGCTTTGATGTTCTGACGTTTTCCGCTATATAACAAACGAACTTTTAAGGTTCTTCTATAGGTAACAGGACCTGGCAAATAATCCGCATGTACATTTTCCTGGGTACTTAGTGGCTTAAAAGTGAAAATCAGGGTATTCCCTTTAACTTTCGCTTTAGTATCCGCAGTTACCCATGTACCTTGCCATGGATCATCTTCCATGTCTTCAATAGTTGGCATTCCTGGGGGATACTCAGGCCAGGTATGCTGCCAATATTGAACAACCGGAAACATAGGGACATCAGAAATTACCTTAGTATCATAAATAACCTCTATTCTTTGTACATCCCTGGCATCCCACCAGAATATACCTACATTAGAAGAATCACTCACAGGACTGATATTAAACTCTTTATAGCTCTTAGATTGACCTAATGCATCCGTAGTTTCATCCCATGACTTAATAGTACCGAACTGAGTAATATTCATATTTACACTTTCTTTCTCTACAACAGTAGTAGCAGAAATACCAAGTTGGGCTGTAAGTATAAATGATACAAACAGGCATGATAATGAAAGGAATAATCTTTTATTTAGAACGGAAGGATAACCCATAGTTTTAAACTTATTAAAGAAAATCTTACTTGTTAGAAACACTATTTTGCGGACAGTTACTACAATCTATGTTTATATTACTAATAGTGTCAGACATTATCAAATTACGAATAGCTTCTTTGCTATTTTAATATTATTTCTATAACTGGTATCTTATCATTAGGCTTTTGGACCGGAAGTCTTAGATTGAGAATATCCTTATTCTCATTGGTTTGTATCCAAAATGCTCTTGGGTTTTCTTCCATCTTTATTTCACTGCCATCATGTAACAGTTGCGCATATTTAATTTTTCCCTGGTACCCTTCCAACGTAAGATTCTCGAGTGGATAAACGAGCAAATGGATGTAAAGCCTGTTTGTTTTGGGATTGTACGTCAGCAGACAATTCTCAGGAGCTTTGAATCCCGCAGGGGCCTGCGTACATCCATAAACCGAACGGCTGTTGTATTTCATCCAGTCCCCCATTGACTGGAGTGATTCTTGTGCTCTTTCATCAAACACACCTCTCGCGGTGGGCCCTACATTGAGTAACAAATTGCCTCCTTTACTAACTGATTCAATTAATAATAGCAGTAATTGCTCAGTACTTTTCCAGGTGTATTCATCCCGGAAATAACCCCATGAACCGGAAAATGTCTGACAGGTTTCCCATGCGATTTTCTTTCCATTTATTTCAGGCCATGCTGGCACTTTTAACTGCTCGGGCGTTGTAAAATCCCATCCATCTTCATATTCTTTAAGTCCCAGGCGGTCATTAATAATTATACCGGGCTGTAGTTTGCGAACCATTGCCAACAGATTTTTAGCGTCCCAGTCTTCGCTGTCTTTTCCATGCTCCCCAGGAAAAGTGTAGTCAAGCCACATGATATCAATTTTTCCGTAGTTGGTCAATAACTCCTTAACCTGATTTTTCAGGTACTGGCGATACTTGTTCATATCACGGTTTTTATTCAATACTTCATATTGCGCAGAGTTTGCAGGAGCCTGGGGATGGATCTTGTCAATCGTATAATCGGGGTGGTGCCAGTCGAGCAAGCTATAATAAAAACCAATTTTTATACCTTCCGCCCTGAACGCATCAACCCATTCTCTGATCAAATCTTTCCCATAAGGGGTTTTGGTCGCCTTATAATCAGTAAATTTAGAATCAAACAAGCAGAATCCGTCATGATGCTTAGTGGTAATTACAGCATATTTCATTCCGGCATCTTTAGCTTTCTTAGCCCACTCACGGGGATTATATAAATCAGGATTAAAATTGTCAAAATATTTTTGATAATTTTCATCGGTTATTTTCTCATATTTTTTTACCCATTCATGCCGTGCCGGCAACGAATATATTCCCCAGTGGATGAACATTCCAAATCTGTCGTTTGTCCACCATTCCATTCTTTTTGCTTTCTGTTCATCCGTTTCATTAGAAAGTCTTTTCTGGGCGAACCCATTGATATTTGTAATCAAGACCAACGCTATAAAAACCATCAATTTCTTCATAAGAATTTATTTAAAAATAAAAAAACATATTATTAGAAAAGATAAATATCAGTACTTTTCTCTTGCAAGTTTTTAATTTATTGTTCCCGCTTGAGAAGGAGATGATCTCCGACATGAATAACTCCCAGCTTTTTATCAACGTTCAGAAGCATTTTATCTTCGCCTTTAACGCCGAGCCGTTCGCGGCAACGCTGGCGTAAAAACCAATAGGCGCTATTCCAACTATAAAGAAGGTTCCCCCCTGGTGCCCCGGTGATGGTATGCAAATATTCTTTGAACGAAGGCTGGTCGCGTAGTTCACGCTCAATCCGCCATTGCTGCATCGCCTCGGTGTTGACACCGTGAATCGTGCCGGCCATATAAGTTAACATGTCACACAAAAACCAAGAACCCCCACTTATATAACCTCCCTGCGCTCCTTCTGTAATAGCAGGGTTTGGCGCACCAGGACG
>JBDTIC010000157.1:0-8389 GCA_039936595.1 Ginsengibacter sp.
AAATAACACAGCAGGTAGCGCAAAAATATTTTAAACAAAACACAGCGATTACTCACGGCATTACTTTAGGAATAGCAGATATCATGGAGGCCAGGCAGGTGATCCTTATAATAAGCGGCAATAAGAAAGCTGCCATTGTTCAAAAAGTTTTAGAAGGAGATATTTCTGAACAATTTCCCGCCAGTTTCTTATGCGGGCATAAAAACTTTAGTATTTATTTAGATAAAGAAGCGGCAAGTCTTTTACAAAAAGAATAGAAGTGAAATCACATTGATTTCATAAGGCATTCGAGTCAATTTGTTTATGCCGTTAGCTATACGTATTGGCTTCTTAAAAAAATAAAATGCACAGCAATTCAGTTATCGGAATAGATCTTGGCGGCACTAATATTCGCGGAGGCGTTGTATCTGATTTTAAATTATCAGGGATCATTTCTAAAAAAATTAATGCAGAGGGTACTTCAGAAGAAGTTTTGGAAGAACTCTTTTCATTAACCGATCTGTTAATAAAAAGGCCGGTGAAGGCAATTGGGATTGGAGTGCCGGGGCTAGTGAACGCAGAAGAGAAAATGGTTTATGACGTGGTATATATTCCTTCATGGAGAAAAATCTCTTTGCAAAAATGGATGGAAGATCGTTACCAGGTTCCTGTATATATTAATAATGACGCAAATTGTTTTGCTTTGGGTGAATATTATTTTGGAAAAGGTAAAGGAGTGAATTCTATGGTGGGACTAACCATAGGTAGTGGTTTGGGTTCCGGTCTGATCATTAATAAAAAATTATTTGAAGGTAGAAATGGAGGAGCCGGTGAATTTGGCATGGTTGGTTATTTAGATAAAAGTATAGAGTATTATGCCAGCGGTCAATTTTTTCAAAATGTGTATCATATTTCCGGAGAGGCAGTTTTTGAAAACGCCAGGAAAAATAATGCAGAGGCATTGCAGATGTACGAAGAAATGGGTGTACATTTTGGAAATGCAATTAAAACGATATTGTATGCCCTGGATGTAGAATTGATTATTCTTGGAGGATCGGTGCGACATGCATATCCCTATTTTTCTAAGACAACATGGGACCAAATCAGGACATTTGGTTTTCAAAAAGCGATTACTAATTTACGTATAGAAGTCTCTGAATTAGAAAATGCAGGCGTGTTGGGTGCTGCTAGTTTGTATTATGACAGGGAAAAATAAAAGAACTTTTGGAAAACCTCTTGGATACTAATTTAGTCCAAAAGCCGAAAATTTAAAAACGGTGTCTGCTCCAAAAAGTATAAATTCCCTTTCATCTGTTTCGCCGATTTCGAGGTTGTTGGACTTCCATTACTGGACTCAAAACTCAATTAGTAACGAGTTAACACTTTACAATTATAAAAATGAACAAGAATTCAAAAAGTCAAAAGAGTAAAGATTTGTCCAGGAGGAATTTCATTAGTACCGTTGGTACGGCTTCTGGTTTATTTACCATTATCCCGCGTCACGTTTTGGGAGGTATCGGATATACTGCCCCCAGCGACCTGCTCAATATTGCAGGGATCGGAGTTGGAGGTCGGGGAGCTTCTAATATACATGCCATATGCAGTCCTGAGATAGATGGAAGAAGTGTTCAAACAATAACCTATGCTGACGAATCACCTGATTTATTACGATCCAATTCTGTGCGCCAGTCAGCAAGAGAACCTGCTGTTAAACTTGCCAATATTTATGCATTATGTGATGTGGATAAGGTAAGAGCATTCGATACTTTTAAGAGTTATCCCAAGGCGAAGATTTATAAAGATTTTCGGGAGATGCTTGAAAAAGAAAAATCGATAGATGCGGTTGTTATCGCAACACCTGACCATACTCATGCCGTCGCTTCCATGATGGCCATAAAGATGGGCAAACATGTGTATTGCGAAAAGCCTTTAACTCATACCGTATATGAAGCCCGTATATTGGCCAAGGCCGCTAAAGAAGCGGGAGTAGCCACTCAGATGGGAAATCAGGGTATGGCTGCTGATGCCAACAGAACACTTAAGGAATGGCTTTGGGCCGGGGTTATTGGTCAGGTGCGTGAAGTGCATGCCTGGTCCAATCGACCTATCTGGCCACAGGGAATTGAACGACCCAAAGATACGCCACCTGTGCCGAATACACTTGACTGGGATTTATGGCTTGGGCCATCTCCTTACCGTCCGTACAATCCGGCTTATGTGCCTTTTGCCTGGAGAGGGTGGTTTGATTTTGGAAGCGGAGCCATAGGTGACGAGGCTATTCATAACCTTGCTCCTGTATTTAGTTCCTTAAAGCTGACTACGCCCACACTTATTTTGGGAAGTTCTTCACCCGTATTCCCGGAAACATATCCGATTGCTTCATTGCTTCACTTTGAGTTTCCTGCACGCGATAAAATGCCACCGGTAACTGTACATTGGTATGACGGAGGTCTCTTGCCCGAAAGACCTAAGGAGCTTGATAAAGATGCTGTTAATGGCGTTTACAGTAAAGATGTGCCAGATTGGGATACAGTAAACGGAGCCATTTTCGTCGGTGATAAAGGTAAGCTCCTGTCACTGGGAGAAGGAACAAGGTCAATAAGGTTCTTGCCTCAATCAAGTATTAAAGATTATAAGCTACCGACTCCATATTTGCCACGTTCTATTGGACATCACAAGGAATGGATAGAGGCATGCAAAGGAAATGGAACAACTCAATCTAATTTCGGCTTTGCCGGGCCATTGACCGAGGCATGTCAACTCGGAAATGTTTGTTTAAGAATGGGCGGTAAAGAAATCAAATGGGATTCAGAAAATTTTAAAATTACAAATAACGAGGAAGCAAATAAGCTTCTTCAACTTGAATACCGGGATGGATGGATTCTGTAAAAGCCCGACAGGGAGCAGAAAAAAGGTAGAATTGAAAAAATAAACGGAAGAAAGATATCATCATCCTGTTTCGGTAAATAACGATGACAATTGTTTAGTATACCTCTCTAATTAGAAATTGATACGTTTCATCCGGGGCGCTAAAAAATGCATTAGTATCCAGGCTAATAGGTATGCAGAACCACAAATGAAAAACATAATATAATAACCAGTTTCAATATTTCCCAAAGCTTTATAATGATCAAACAATTTACCAGCAAGCGCTGCTATTAAGATACCACCTAAGGCACCGGACATTCCACCCATACCGGTAACAGATGCTACGGTTTTTTTTGGAAACATATCAGAAACCGTTGTAAATATATTAGCCGACCATGCCGAGTGTGCCGCTGCCGCAAGTCCAATATCCATTACTGCCAGCCATACATTTACTGAGCCCAGCAGTTGAGCGAAAACAACTGGTATTACTGCAATTGCATAGATCAGCATTGATATTTTGCGTGCACGGAAAACAGGCCAGTTTTTCTTGATGAAATACATGGGCAACCATCCCCCAAAAACACTACCTATTGAAGACATTGTATAAACTAATGCAACAGGCAAAGCTAATTTTGTTCCTTCTATCCCATATTGTGCCTTTAGAAAAGCTGGTAACCAAAATAGATAGAACCACCACACCGGATCTGTTAAAAATTTGCCCAATATGAAAGCCCATGTCTGATTGTATTTCAAAAGCTTAAACCAGGATACTCTTTTTTGAGGTGTAATATTAGCAGTAAGGTCAAGAGGGGTATGTACTGTTGTTTCAATTTCATCCGGGTCATTATGAATATAATCATATTCCTTTTTTGAAAGCCTTTTATTTTTGGATGGAATTTCGTAAAAAATAAACCAAAATATCAGCCAAAAAAATCCTAAAGATCCTGTTAATATAAAAGCCCATTGCCATCCCCATTTGGCGGCAATAAAAGGTACAGTAAGTGGTGCCAGTATGGCGCCAATATTCGATCCGGAGTTAAAAATTCCCGTAGCAAATGCTCTTTCTTTTTTAGGAAACCATTCTGCAGTTGTTTTTATTGCGGCAGGAAAATTTCCCGCTTCGCTTATACCCAGCGCCGATCTTGCAACTAAAAATCCAAACGTACTTCTTACGAAGGCATGGCCAATGGCTGCAATACTCCAGAGTATTAATGATACAGCATAACCAATCTTAGTTCCTACTTTATCAATGAACCGACCAGCTAATAGCATACCCACTGCATAAGATAACTGAAAGGCGACTACAATATTAGCGTAATCTGTTTCACTCCAGTTAAATAGAATTTCCAGGTCGGGTTTCAATAAACTGATTACTGCCCTATCAAGGTAATTGATAGTAGTAGCAAAAAAAAGCAGTGAGCAGATTGTCCATCGGTATTTGCCAACTTTCTCATCCATATAACAAGGATTAGTTTATTAATGTACTTCCCATTAGTGATTTTTAATTAGGGTAAAATAATTCTCAACGATTTAAAAACAAATGTTCACAGTAATTACTCATTATAATTTTTTGGCTAAATACTGAGTATAAGTATTAATTTAATCATCAGTCAAATGATTGCCTGAACTAATAATGATCCTAAAAAAATCTCTTCTCTCTTTAATGGATTGTTTTTATAATAGTTAATAACTCAGGTTTCAAACTTAAGTTAAGTTAAAATTGTTTTTGGGATAATACTTCGAATATCCGTGTTATTTTGTTTGATTGATAATTTTGGTAATCGCCATGTCGATATTATCATTAATTATTTAATCCAATAAGTCTGTAATTATTTTTAAAATAACTATACTATATATAATAAAATGGCATCATAAAAGACTTCCTTATATTATTTAACTAAAAAATCAGCTTCTTCTGAAATACTTCCGGCATTGTATTCTAAGATAGCGTGGTCAGGAACTATATTGATAGGTGTATAGGACGATGTATTATTGCCCTTAAAAGGTTTATTGGTTATTAGATTATAGGCTGAAATTAAAGACCAACGAGGCTTTGAACTATTGTTTCGGTCGGAACGATGAAGAAGATTGCTGTGGAAAAAAAGCGTATCCCCAGGTGCCATTTCAACATAAACCAACTCCATACGTCTTAATGCTTCATCCACTCGTTCTTGATCTGCACCGACTTGTTCGCCCGCAAGAACATGATCAATACGTCCCAATTTGTGGGAACCTTTAATCACTTGCAGACAACCATTTTCCTTAGTGGCAGAAGTTAGAGCAGTTAGCACGCTCAACATATCGGGGTATAAAAAGCCATCACGATACCAGTAGCCATAATCTTGGTGCCATTCCCAGGCACCCCCAACTTTTGGTTCTTTTTGCATCAATTTTGAGTGGAAATGTGCCGGCTTACCCTCCAGAAAAAGCTTCACTCCTGAAACAATTCTTTCTGATCGGGCCACTAAGCTATAAATATTTTCACCCAGAGAATACCACAAAGCAAGTCTGGTTCTTAGGCCTTCTTTATCTCCCCGGTCATAACTTTTTTTATTGATTACCTCGTCGTTTATGGCGATGCTATAAAGCAAATCAATTTCCTTTGACGAAAACATGGAAGATACCAGCAAATAACCATCCCGGTCAAAGGCTTCTTTATCATGCAGGGTTAATTTTTTGTAGATCATATAAATATAATTTAAGCGATTAGGTTTTATTTTTAAAAAATTTGTGGATGAAACTATGGATAATTTTTATCATATTCTGTGTAATATTTTTTTACATATTTGCCAAATTTGTTGAGATCATTCTACTTATCGTATTGTGGATATCAAATTTGCTAAAGAGGTTGTTTGGTTCCAAGACGTTTAAAATACTCTGCAGGTAAGCTATAAAAGCCCTCTAAATGATATCTGAAAAATCATCATTCTATACTTCATCCGGAATAACGAACGGTTCGCGGTATTGTCCTCTAAGCATTTTATCAGCTTCGGGATCATTGATGAAGGTCATCTTCACAGGATCGAATTCAAGGCTCCGACCTAAACGGTAAGAAATATTTCCAAGATGCATAAGCGCACAGGAATAGAATCCTTCACGAATATCACCCTTGGCAAGTTTCTGGTCATTAGCACGGATCGCATTGATGAAATCTTCGTAATGATTACCAATCCCTAATCCTCTTCCACCTGGAACCCGTTCTTTTCCCATAAAAGTCTGCCATTCATTGACATTCTTAGTCATATATCCTTTAGAACCATAGAACAGATTACCGACCGTATTGTCTGAACTAACCATATAGGTATTGTCGTCCTTTGTGTTTTCGCTTTTAATCCCTTCCCTGTTAGTAATCCAATGCCGCACCTCAAACTGTAGGATTTTCTTCTTATCGCCACCACCTTCTAAATTTGGAAATTCGAATACTGTCATAAGATCGTTTGGTGTTTGTTGGTCATCGTCAAACATAAAATGTCCACCAACGGAGCTGATTTTTGTAGGAAGCGTAACACCAAGCCCCCATCGGGCAATGTCCATTTCGTGAACTCCCTGATTTCCCATATCACCATTTCCATAATCCCAATTCCAATGCCAATTGTAATGAAACCTGTTTTTCGAAAATGGCCGCTTAGGTGCCGGTCCTAACCATAGATCGTAATCTACTCCGTAAGGTACCGGTTCATCTGGCATTTTTCCGATTGTGTCACGCCATTTATAACAAAGGCCTTTTGCCATATATACTTCTCCCAGCTTTCCGCTATGCAGATATTCTGCCATGCCTTGCGCACACGGATTGCTCCTCTGTTCGGCGCCGTCCTGAACTATAAGTTTATATTTTTCAGCTGCCTCAACTAATTTCTGACCTTCGTGAAAATTGTGGCAACATGGTTTTTCTACTGATACATGTTTCCCTGCCTGCATAGCCCAGATCGATGCAAGTGCATGCCAATGATTGGGCATTGTTATCGAAACAGCATCTATGTCTCTATCCTGGTAAAGCTTTCGCAAATCAGTATAAATCTTTGGCTTTGTCAATCCTTTATCAGTAAAATATGTTTTAATTCCCTCGCTGAACAAGTTGCTGTCGACATCGCAAAGTGCTGCTACTTTAGCATTCTTCAATTGGCTATAACTTTCGATATGGCTTCGGCCTTGACCGTGTATCCCAATTACTGCAACATTAACACGCTCGTTTGCACCGAGAATTGAGGCATAAGATTTAGCACTGAACCCCATACCACCCGTTGCCAGGCCAGCGGTTCCCAATAAACTTTTCTTGAGAAAATCTCTTCTCTTTTCCATTGTTATTTAATTAATAATTCATAGAAATACGACAACAAACTCCGATTAACAATTTCGAATCGTCGTTTAGTCAACGCTTTATAAAGAATATCAAATAAGTAATTCTGAATTACGAAACACTGGGCTTCATTCTTAAAATCGTTTATTTGTTAGTGAACAAAATATATTTTCTTTGATTAAAGAACAAGTATTCGTATTTCAGTACTTTACAAATATCTTATTCATTCCAAAGTTAATGGAAAAGGTTACACTAAAATCGCATCCATTTATACTTTTAAAACAGCGAAGCAATTCACTAAACTTCTAAGCAAAATAATAGTGTTTAGCATTTTAGCGAAAACTAAAAGTGGTATAATCAACCAATGTCACTTTATAATCAACCTTTGTAACAAAAGAGGTGAAAGATGCACATCTCTCAAACTGAAATGCTCTTGATGATATCAGGATTGATATGGCTGCTACCAAATATGATTCTGTTTGGGATATGCTTATGGATGAGTTAACTAATATCCTGGGGAATTACCAAGGTTATTCTGTCAACTTATTAGGTGTCAAGGCATATTGTATTATGGTCTGATGAACTTGCCAAATCAAATGCAGGGGTTGTGTGTAAAGTCACTACATTATCAGAAAGATTTTTTAGTAATGTATAAATAATTAAAAATAGACGTGATAAAAATGT
Source organism: Ginsengibacter sp. (assembly GCA_039936595.1). GTDB lineage: Bacteria > Bacteroidota > Bacteroidia > Chitinophagales > Chitinophagaceae > Ginsengibacter. Next base: position 7,829 of record JBDTIC010000157.1, read on the forward strand.
AGAATTCATTTTTAGGGTTGCCAGAACAATTAAGATTTATGAAACATCGTACTCCATGAATTTTATCCAGGGTACGAACTGGTTAACATTATTGTCAGCCTGGTGAATTATTAAAATGTAATCAAATGTCTAAGTATATCCTATCAATGCCTGTAAAAAAAATGTCTCCTAAGGTAAGCAAGATTAAAAAAGAAACGTGACAATTCATGGTTGAGGCGGTGAAATAAAATTTCGAAAACAACAATAAATCAATCGCAATTGAACAAATTAGTCCAAAGGTTTTAACAGAATTCCCAATAATTAAACTTGAAAGCATTTTTTCACAGCAAATATTTGGTGTCATGTCACTATAAAAATAAAAAATTGTTAGTGAAATTGTTGGTTAAATAAAAAAGCCACTCACGTCTAATATTTCGTAAGTGGCTGATTATCTTTGTGGGAGCACACGGGTTCGAACCGCGGACCCTCTGCTTGTAAGGCAGATGCTCTAAACCAACTGAGCTATGCTCCCTTATTTAGGATTGCAAATATAGGAGAGTAAGATTATTCTAAAAAATTTAA
>JBDTIC010000158.1:0-7546 GCA_039936595.1 Ginsengibacter sp.
AATTCGTAGGTTCCAAAGGCTGGATATTTGTAGGTCGCGGAAATTATTCCGTGACAGCCAGCGACCCTAAGTCAAAAAATCAGAATGAAAAGGCGTTATCCGCCAGTGATCCCAAAATTCTTGATTCCGTTATCGGTCCAAACGAGATTCATTTGTATGAGAGCAAAGAACACCATCTAAACTGGTTAGAGTGTATCCTTAGTGGCCAGCCAACCATTGCACCCATTGAAGTAGGTCATCGGGCGTGTTCAGTGTGCCTGCTGAGCGCGATTGCTATGAAGCTAAGAAGAAAACTGTATTGGGATCCCATTAAAGAAAGATTTAAAAATGATACGGAAGCCAATGCAATGCTTAGCCGCTCTGAGCGCTGGCCCTATCAACTCAATATGGAGTACGATCTGAAAACGATTATTTAACCGGTATTATGGAGTGTAAAAAAATAAAATCTTTATCACATTTTCTAAAACTAAAAATTTCATTATGAAACTTAAACTGCTAAAACAAATGCTGTTGCTTAGTACCGTATTGCTATGCTTTACGCAGCTAACCTTAGCCCAAAACATTTCTGTTCAGGGTAAGGTAACGAGCGATGAAAGTCCAGCTGGAATACAGGGGGTTACCGTAAGTGTAGTAGGGATAACCACTGCCACATCAACGGATAAAAATGGCAACTATCAATTATCTAATGTCAATCCGCAGGGCTCGCTTGTCTTTTCTTTCGTTGGATATAAAGATCAAACAGAAGCGATTAAAGGACGCAGCCAGGTTAGTATAAAAATGGTTCTCCAGGCATCTGCTCTCGACCAGGTAGTGGTAATTGGTTATGGAACTGCCAAGAAAAAAGACCTTACCGGAGCTATTTCATCTGTAAACGTTGCCCAACTGCAAAACGAAAATCCCACTTCTGTGCAAGATGCCATGAGGGCCAATGTTCCCGGTTTAAGTGTAGGTGTATCTAACGGTGCTAAACCCGGTGGATCTTTGCAGATAAGAGGAACTAATTCTTTGAATGCGGGCACAACCCCGCTTATAGTAGTTGATGGCGTAATTTATTATGGAGCATTAGCCGATATAAACCCCCAGGACATTGCCACAGTAGATGTTTTAAAAGATGCCAGCGCTGCTGCTGTTTATGGAGCTAAGTCGGCGAGCGGCGTAATATTAATCAATACTAAAAAAGGAAAAGCCGGTAAACCCACCATTAATTTCAATACCAATTTGGCATTGGCTACTATGGAAGTAAATCAGCCCGTGTACCAGGGACAGGATTTTGTTAAATGGCGTGTAGATGTACAAAACAGTATTCATGGGTTTAACCAAAAGCCTTATCAATTTAATGATCCACGCACATTACCTTCTAATATTACCACTGATCAATGGCTGGCTTATGATGCATCCAGTGGCGATCCGGTGGATGTATGGCTTACCCGCCTGAATTTTCAGGCCGTTGAGCAAAAAAATTATTTGGCAGGGCACACAATCAATTGGTATGACATGATGTTTCAGAATGTGCTGCAACAGAATTATACTTTAAGCGTAGCCGGCGGAAGCAATAAATTTTCTTATTATTGGTCGGGTGGTTATTTGGAAAATAAGGGAATAGTTGTGGGAGATAAATATTCGACGGTACAAAGCAGATTGAAATTAGAAGCCGAAGTAACCAAATTTTTAACGGTTGGTGTCAATACTCAATTTGCAACAAGGGATGAGAGCTCTGTGCCTGCAAACTGGCAGCTTATCGTTAATAATTCTCCTTATGGAAGTTATTATAATGATGATTCATCAGATTTTCGCTTCAGTCCTCAGGACGACCCTGGTGCAGGTTCGAGAAACCCTTTCATTTCAACAACCTATACCAACCGGATGACAAAGTATTATACACTTAACTCTATTATATATGGCAAGGTCAGTCTACCCTTTGGTATCAAATATACCGTGAACTTCGCGCCGGAATTGGAATTTTATAATTACTTCAATGGTAACGGCGTGAAAGATCCGGACTTTACTAAAACCGGCGGCAGGGGAGAAAGAAACAATCACCAGATGTACCAGTGGCAGATAGATAACATTCTTAGCTGGAATAAAACATTTAATAATGACCATCATATTGACGTAACTCTTCTTGCTAATGCCGAGAAGTATCAATATTGGTCCAATGATATGGTAGGTACCGGGTTCGATCCGAGCGATGTTTTAAGTTATCATAATATGGGCGCTGCTTTAACTCAAACGATTTCAAGCGATGATCAATATAGTACTGGTGCTGCCTTAATGGGACGGCTTTTTTATTCATATAAAAACAGGTATATGCTAACTTTATCCATGCGGCAGGATGGCTATTCCGCTTTTGGTCAGAAGTATCCCTGGGCGCAATTTCCTGCAGCTGCATTTGGGTGGGTATTTACCAATGAACCTTTCTTTAACGCGCCCTGGCTTAATTATGGTAAGCTTCGCTTATCCTATGGTGTGAACGGAAACCGTGATATTGGTCGGTATTCTGCGCTTTCAAATTTAGCTACCGGTAAGTATCTTGAAGTAAATGCGGATGGTACCAGTAATGTCGTTTCACAGTTGTATGTAACACAAATGGCAAATGAGAATCTGAAATGGGAACAAACAGCAGCGTATAATATCGGATTGGATTTTTCTTTTCTCCAAAGTCATTTGAGCGGTAGCATAGATGCTTATAAAGGTAAGACAACCAATTTATTAGTAAATCGAAGTTTGCCGGATGTAGTTGGTTTTGCCAATGTGCAATCTAATCTGGGTGAAGTAGACAATAAAGGATTAGAGATCAGCCTGAACTCAATAAATATTGATCGCCAAAATTTCAGATGGAGCACCTCATTTAATTTTTCATTAAACCGCAACAAGATTGCCCATCTATATGGCAAAATGATCGATGTTACTGATGCAAACGGGAATGTTATTGGGCAGGAGGAAGCAGATGATATTCCTAACGGATGGTTTATAGGCCATCCGATTGATGCCATCTGGGATTTAAGAGTATCGGGCATATATCAAAGTACTGATAAAGATGCTGCAAATAAATACGGCCAAAGCCCCGGCGATTTTAAATTACAGGATGTAAATGGAGACGGAAAATACACCAATAACGACCGCCAGTTTCTTGGCCAGAAAAAACCCAGGTACCAATGGACATTCAGAAATAACTTCACATTTTTTAGAAATTTTGACCTTTCTGCTTTAATCTATTCATCATGGGGGTATATGGCTTCCTTTAACCAGGCCAAAAATAGAGGTGGTTTCCCTGACCGCACTGATGGATATGTATATCCTTATTGGACACCCGATCATCCAATAAATAATTTCTCCCGTATTTTTTCGAGTGACGGGAGCGCTTCTTACAATATTTATAGAAACAGAAATTTCATAAGGCTTGATAATGTAGCATTGGCATATATCTTTCCAACGTCATTATTGAAAAAAGCCCATATACAGGATTTCAAAGTTTATTTTTCAGTAAAAAATGCAGCGCTGTATGCACCTGATTGGGACGTATGGGATCCGGAATGGGATGAAGGTACTGATCCTAAAATACCAAAACCAACCCCAAGGACTTTTACTTTTGGATTTAACCTAACACTCTAATTGCATTATTTTTAAAATTAATTATTATGAAGTCGATCAATAAAAAATTAAGATACGGGTTATTAATTACGCTAATTACGATTCTGACGGGTGTCAGTTGCAATAAAAGCTACCTGAAGCCAAAACCACTTTCATTTTATACTCCCGATCAAACTTATACAACGGCGGCCGCTTTGCAGGATGCTCTTGTTGCCTGTCAGAGAAATTTAAGATATGATTTTTTTGGTGATGGAGCCCCAATGATTACCCAATGCATATTTTCTGATGTGTCAGTAGAGGGAACTACCGATAAATCCGGCCCGGCACAAGATATGAATATTGACATCACGCCTGATGCGATCAATTCTACTAATGATAATTCTGACCACAACCGCATTTACTGGTTTTGGGAGCAGAGTTATTATCGGCTTAAATATGCTAATACGGTGCTTGCCTATATAAACGTGCCCAAATGGGATACAACAAATACAGCACAACTGGCACAGCGAAATGCACTTATAGGTTCTGCCTATTTCTTCAGGGCTTATACTTATTATGTACTTACTAATTGCTTTGGCGATGTTCCTTATGCGGGTAAGTTATATTCGTCACCTAAACTGGATTTTCAAACAGTTGACCGTAAGGTGCTTCTCCAGGAAATGAAGAAAGAGCTGGAATATGCAGTACAGTGGGTTCCTGATGGTGTCCCCAAAGGCCAGGTTTCGAAAGGCGCTTGTCAGCATCTATTGGCCAAAATTGACCTGTGTTTGGGAGATTTTGATGGTGCAATCGCTGCCGCATCATCTGTGATTGACGGTAGCGCTTATCATTTAATGACTTCCCGTTTTGGAAGTGAAACAGATATGAATCCGGCTTATGCAGATACGGGCTATAATGTAATTTGGGATTTGCACCGCCCATTGAATAAAGTGCTTCCGGAAAATACCGAAGGATTATTTTACGTAGTGGACCTTGAAGGCTATATTGATAATGGTGATTATAGTAATGGAAGTTCCACAATGCGACAAATGGTTCCAAATTGGGATAACAAGATTAATACTCCTCTCGGCCATGCGGGTACGATCAGGACTACGGGAATACAGTATGACCAGCAAACAGCCTATGGCAGAGGGATAGGACGCTGCAGAGGTACCTGGTACAGTACTCATATGATATGGAATAATGATGCGGGTGATCTTAGACATTCCCGCCAAAACTGGATGAGAATGGAAGACATGGTTTATAATAATCCAAAATTGGTGTCTCAAAATGATTCTTACTATGGAAAAAATTTGCAAAAATTCAACGCCTCCGGAGCTCTTTTATGTGCTGATACCATAAGGTGTTGGTACGATTGGCCACAATACAAAACCTTTGTTCCTGACCATCAGAATTCATTGAACAATGGAGGCCATACTCCCTGGTATGTTTATAGATTGGCAGAGACTTACCTCGTAAGAGCTGAAGCTTATTACTGGAAGGGAGAAATGGATAAAGCAGCAGCGGATATCAACGAGGTAAGGCAAAGAGCAGGTGCCCAACCTATCAACGCGGGTGATGTAACTATTGCTACCATTCTTGACGAAAGAGCGAGGGAGTTATACTACGAAGAATACCGCAAGGTAGAACTGACCCGTATTGCCTATATCTTTGCGCAGACCGGTAAGCCTGACTACAAAGGACGGACTTACACCATGAAAGACTTTTCCACCAAAAACTTCTGGTACGATCGTATCATGGATGTTACCGATTTCTATAATAAAGGAGTGCATACCATACATGGGGATGAATACACACTAAGCCCATATCATGTTATGTGGCCAATACCGCAATCCGCTATTGATGCAAATGTAAATGGACACATTAACCAGAATCAGGGATACAGTGGTTCTTCTGGTAATGTGCCTCCCCTTGAAGCGCTGCCGGAAGAATAACTCTATCGGATTTAATCTTTACATAAAAAATAGATAAATGAATAAAACGAATCCATTACTTCCGATTCGGAAATCATCACTGCAAAAAGCCGGATGCCTGCTAAAACAACTGGCGCTGTAAATAACAGGGCTACAGAAGCGCACGGCGAATTGCTTTGCCGAATAGTTTTTATAAATATTATGCCACACGGCTGTGACCTTGTTTCGATTTAAGCAGACGATGTAGCCCCGAATTATGAAGATGGTTTTAAAACCGCTAAGCACGTATTTTATCCTAAATAGCGAAATCGGCCAGATAGTTTTTGGCATTAATGATGTGTGGGCGCTACAGGCAAGTAATTTGCTATTTCAATCGGAGGATAAAATAAAAACAATTCATTTTAAGAAGAAGAATAGTGAATAACTAACTTACTTGACATATCAAGAATTTTTTGCTAGCCAATAATTGCCGCTTATTTACATTTGATAAAAAATAGCATGGATAAAAATATCAGCCACGACATTTCTGCCAGTTTTTTAAAGCCCTGCAGGTCTTCGGTAAGAGCTAAAAAACTACAGAATTACTTTGGATGTGCAACTCTTTTCTGCATATTCATCTCCATTTCGTTTCTCACGATGTCACAAACCAATCATGATCATGGACAGAGGAATACCGTGGATTCATCATTCGATCTTTATTTATTAATTGGCCAGTCTAACATGGCTGGACGAGGTGTACTTACAGAGAAATTTAAAGATGAAGGTAATGCCAACGTCTTTATGCTGACTAAAGAAAATAGCTGGGTTCCCGCAAAAAATCCGTTGCATTTTGATAAACCAACCATCGCCGGAGTTGGACCGGGGTTGTCATTTGGTTTAACGATGGAAAAAGCAAAGCCATCTCATAAAATTGGTTTGATACCCTGCGCTGTGGGCGGCACATCCATTGATGTTTGGGAACCTGGTGCTTTTGATAAGGCCACAAAAACACATCCTTACGATGATATGCTGTTACGCCTGGATACTGCTCTTAAATCCGGTGTTTTAAGAGGCATATTATGGTTGCAGGGCGAGTCGGATAGCAGCCCGGAAAATGTCGGTACGTATTTACAGAAATTGGAAAAATTAATACACGAGATCAGGACTGTTGCAGGAAACGACAAAGTGCCATTTGTGGCCGGGCAGTTAGGAAGATACAAAGCCCAATATCAACTCATCAATCACGTTTTAAAGTTATTACCGGCTGATGTTCCTTACACTGATGTCGCTTCCTCTAAAGGACTGACCGATAAGGGAGACCAAACTCATTTCAATTCCGAATCACAGGAGAAAATGGGAAGGCGCATGGCTAAGAAAATGAAAAGTATACAGAAGAGAATAAAAAATGACGAAAAATTCTTGATAAGTGGGTTGAACTGAGATAAATATCGGATAGATAATGGTCTTGTGTCGTCAGTTTGCGTATTGGATAAAAGCCTGTTAGTACTATTCCTTGATTGAAGTAAATGCACTCAGCCCCATTAGGATAAAGTGAAAAATAGAAATAAATTAATACAATAATAAATTTTAAGCATTGAAAGCAGTTAAAGAATTTTCATTAAAAGAAAAGGTAATCATAGTAACCGGGGGCACCGGCATTTTAGGCGAAGCATTTATAAATGGTATTTCGGAAGCTGGTGGAATTGTGGGCGTTCTTGGCCGTAATCAAATAGTAGCTGATGAAAGAGTAGCTTCTATTATCGGCAATGGTGGACAGGCTATTGCCTTAATTGCTGATGTAACCAAAAAACAACAACTCATTGATGCTAAAGAAAAAGTGATGGTGGCCTATGGAAAAGTGGATGGCCTGGTGAATGCAGCGGGAGGCAATATTTCAGGCGCTTTGGTGCAGCCTGATGAAGATGTATTTGATCTTAACTTTGAGGCGCTGAAAGAAGTAATGGATTTAAATTTATTTGGCACCGTGTTACCTACACAGATTTTTGGGGAGGCTATCAAACAAAGCGGCAGTGGCAGTATCGTTAATATATCTTCTATGGCTT
>JBDTIC010000159.1:0-3637 GCA_039936595.1 Ginsengibacter sp.
CAATTGCCAAATCTACAATCTTCTCACATGGAAAAATATCGTGTAATTACCTGCCTTTTTAATATAATTACCCGTTGCACATTGTCATCTTTATTCATCTCTAAGTTATTTTCTGAAAAACATTTCACATGCCAATATTTTCTATTGCCAAAATAGCCAGTACTTAAATTTTAATAACTGCACTAAGAAATTTAAACTTGTATTATCTTAAAATAGATTATTCTAATTTTTTAATACTCCCAATTTTGTTTCAATTTTGGATTTCGGTCAATTGCGCTCTGAGGAATCGGATTGAAATACATCTTTTGAGTAAACACATGTGGAAGATCAAGCGGCATTATTTCATAAATCCATTTCCCTGAGTTATCGGCAGGTTTAGAATTATAGATTTTACAGCGATGTAGCACTTTATTCATGACAGCGTCTGCTGTTTTCCAGCGCCAAATATCCAAAAGCCTTTTATCTTCAAAGAAAAGTTCAACTCTGCGTTCGTGGTGGATGGCTTCACGCATTTCTATTTGACTTAAACCAGCCTTCAGCTCTGGCAAATCAGTACCTGGCCTGGTTCTGATATCATTAATTGCTTCATAAACCGAAGCATCAGGCCCAACAGCTTCGTTCTGAGCTTCTGCAAAGTTCAGCAGAACTTCCGCATAGCGATAATAAACATGGTTCATCCCATTATTAGCACTTTCAGCCGGAGAGTGTAAGTTATCTGTTCTCTTTTTAAGCTGGTAACCTGTTTTCGTAGCATCTGCTCCAACAAAATCAATCTCGTTTTTTGAAGGATGTACCTGGTCAATCCTGAAGTAAATAGTATCGGTCGTCGCCATCCAATCTTGTTTATAAGGTGCCCCATCATAAATAATAAAGTCATAAAATCTTTTTTCCCTATTTACGTAAGGATTCTGATCATCATAACCAGATGTAGGATCGGTAATATCCTTCCCATTCGCCATTTGAAACTGATCCACGAGTTCTTGGGTAGGACAAAAATTACCCCAATTGTAATATGAACCAAATATATACACAGGTCCTCCACCATAAACCATTAACGTATTTGGCATGGTAGAACTAACTTGCTGTCTATCCCATATAACGCCCTCATTATATTCATTTGCTTCCCACCAGAATTGAGACATTTTTGGAAACAATTTATATTCGCCACTACCTTTGTGCCCGTAGGTATCCATAAATTTCTTATTAGTAGCTGCTGCCGCTTGCCAATGTGCAAGAACAGGGGTTGCAAAACTCTGCAAATTATCAGGACTGGATGGAACTGCCGGTGATGAAGAGTTATAGGCAGGACTCGCAGCAAATAACTGAAGCCATCCTTTTAAAGCCAAAGCTGCTCCCAGGGTTGCCCGGCCTGCGTCTGCATCTCCATGATTATATTTAACTACTAATTTATTGTCGTTAAGAACAGTATCCAATTCAGAAATAATAAAGTTAAAGGTCTCTTCGAAGCTACTCCTTGGGACAACGAGTTCATCCACGGTCATCGTTGCTCTATCCTGAGGTACTGTAATTATCGCCATGCCCCCGACACGCACAAATAATTCGCTGTAAAAATAGGCTCTTAAGAATCTTGCTTCATCAATCCGTTTGGCTCTGTATTCTTCAGAAAAATTAGAAGCATTTTCATTTACTTTCTGAATGAAAGTATTGAGTTTTCTGATTTTTACATAGGTACCAGGCCAGGAGGCATCGTAACTAAGACCTGATTGTCCTCCCCATGCTGTAAAATCATCTCTTGATGCAAAAATTGACCCTCCCTTCCAGAAAAAGGAAGTAAAAACATTCCCGGATGGAGTATCTAAATCATCAGTAAAACAATCCGAGTTATCAGCAGAATTACTTTTTTCAACAAGATCAGCATAACAATCATTTAGGGAGATATCAGCGTTACTTTCACTGGCCCACAAAGTTTCATCTGTTAAGTTTGACTTACTGGTGGTTTCAAGTAAATCTTTTTTACATCCGAGAAACGCAATCGTAACTACCAGCCCTATAATCGCAATCTTTCCAATTCTATTAAACAATAGCATGTAATTAAGTTTATAAAAATGAATTAGTTAAAAAATTATGTTTGCACCTAATGAAAGAGTCTTCATATTAGGATAGAAAACAGATTCAGTTGAAGCATTTGGTGTTTCCGGATCCTCAAAATTTAGCTTACTTAAAGTGAATAGATTTTGACCAGAAAAATAGACTCTTATACTTTTAATCTTTAAATTTTTTAGAATACTATTCGGAAGCGTATAGCCGCATGAAATAGTTTTCAACCTAAGATATGAGGTATTCATCATCCAAAAATCTGAAATTTGAGAATTATTTCCGGATGGTGATGTGGTTGCTCTTGGGTATTTTGCATCCTCACTTTGAGTAGTCCAATGATTGTTAAAATACTCATACGAAGAATTACTTTTGTTATTTTGGAATGCAACTGTTTGGAAGTTTGCAATATTAGTTGAAGTCATTGCTGAACCCTGAAAGAACAAACCTAAATCTATTCCTCTCCATGCTGCAGAAAAAGTAAGGCCGAACGTCATAGAAGGATTACCGGGATAATAACCTATTACCATTTTGTCATTATCATCAATTTTGCCATCAGGAATGCCATTAGGACCACTGATATCTTCATACTTAATATCTCCGGGATGCACCTCTCCAAACTGGACAACGCTATATCCATCGTCGGCATTAATAATACCGTCCCCATTTTTGTCATCTTTAGTTTTAAATAAACCTAAGGCATGATATCCGAATGGAGTACCAAAGGGCCTGCCTGTTACCCGCCGGTTTGGATTATTATAGGTAGCATCGGTCTCAAAGATCTGCACCATTTTGTTTTTTGCAACACTGATATTACCGTCAAAACCTAATCTCAATCCATTATTCAAAGAGTATTGTGACCCAATACTCAATTCAAAGCCATGGTTTTTCATTTCCCCGGCGTTTTCCTGGGCAAGTGCTAAACCATATTCCTGAGGCACAGTCACTGCCGGAGATAATAACATTCCACTCCTTCTCTCATAAAAGTAATCGGCTTCGATCATCAGCAAATTGTTCCATAACGAAGCTTCAAAACCAATATCCGATTTTTTTGATATTTCCCATGTGATATTGGGATTTGCCTCCTGTGGACTATAAGCACCTTGTACCATCGTGCCGTTACCAAAACCATATACGCCTCCAACCAAATTATATCCACTTAAATATTGATAAGCAGATCCGGCCAGATTGCCGGATTTCCCCCATGACCCCCTAATTTTAAGATTATCAATAAATTTAATATTTTCCATAAACTTTTCTTCTGAAAGTCTCCATCCCATCGAAAAAGCAGGAAAATATCCCCATCTTTTGCCTGGAGCAAAATAATAATGTCCATCATAACGACCTGTTGCTTCGAACATATATCTATTATTGTAAACGTAGCCTAATCTATATATGTAACCAATTTGGCTACCTACTGACGACGACCCACCATTATCATAATCGGTTTTGTCTGAACTCCCCATATCGAATTCATCAATGTCCACCGCAAAATGATTCCGCTGAGCATAAAACGTATTATATTTATTGTTTCGTTCCTCTGCAACTAATAACCCTGTAAATTGATTCTTACCGAAGGTTC
>JBDTIC010000160.1:0-11167 GCA_039936595.1 Ginsengibacter sp.
CTGACTTCCCGGGAAAGGACGGCCTGACACAGAATGTGGTGTTGTAAATAAAGTGAAAACTTTAGTTCAGTTTATTTCCAAATTCTTGCACGAGTCTTCGGGGTTTCTTCTATTGTCCCAAATTCTCACAATAGTAATCACCTCTTTATCAATTTATAGAAAAGAGAATAGTTATTCACTAATGAAACTCTTACATTTTTAAAATCCGTTGGTTTAGATAAACTTCAGATTGGAGCAAAGAAGTTTTCTTCCTTAGTAACTTTGATAAGTTTTTGGAATAAGAATTAGACTGGCTATGCTTAATCCTATATCCAAGAATCTCTCTTCTTGCATTTTTTGCCGTATTTGTCCAGACTATCCGTTTAGCCATTTGTCCTCTTCCTCATTTAATTCTTCATCGTTTATACAGTCTTCATTCAGAATGTCTTCCTTTTCATAAGCATATTCTTTTGTTCCGGTGTAACTTTAAAAACAGATTTATTGATATCAACATTACCAATAATTTCGCTTATATTTTCTAATAAACTCATATCCTGAATAGAGATTAGTTTATCCAGTAAACAATATTTTAAATTATTGACTTGCATAAATAAAAAGTATTTTTTATTAGATGGTATTTTACAGAAGCACTCTTTGATTACAATTGTAAGTAAAAATAAAATCTATTTTCCAATTGTAACCGGTGTGCCCACCGGGATATAACTGTAAAGATCCGCGGCTTCTGAATACTTCAGGGATATACATCCGTCTGTCCAGTTTTGATAATAATCTACTGTCCATTCTTCCTGTGGCCTTGTAGCATGAATGGCAATGCCACCACCAATACGGGCTACCCCTGGAATTAACCCCCCGGCTTTGCGCTCAACAAATTTCTTATAGCTATCGTCGTTAGGATAATCTAACAGTAGTTCAAATTTCCACTTAGAATTCTTTTTCTTTAAAACCACTTTAAAATTTCCTTCCGGGGTTCGTTTGTCACCTTCCATAAATTTATCTCTCAGGTCATTACTTCCAAATACACAGGGATAAGTGGCATACCATCCCTGATCGTCATAGACTTTTAACTCATAACTTTTTTTAGATATAATAATGTAGTAAGGATTATCCGCTGGATTTTCTTTAGTCGTATTTGTAACAACATGAGACCTATCGGGTACAATAGTAATGAGCTTTTTGCCAGGAATAAATGAGCAAAATAAAAAATAAATTAAAATGCACGCGGGTATAGTGGTTACTGGAGTTTTCATTTTAAATAGGTTACTGCAAGCTATCTAAAACGCTAAAGTCATCAAAATTATTTTATAGTTCACCAGTTGATTTAACGTTTAATTGATATATTATAGGATAAGTGTTGAAGGGCAAAATGAATTTAAAACATCTTTTCGCTGCACAATAAAGCCACACTTATTTTTCCCACTTTTCCCCAATTACAAACTCATACGATGGCATTGGTCATATTATATTTTTGACTTATTATTTCCAGTTTAAGTTTAATGACAGTAATAAACCAATTTTTTTAAGATTATTAATTACAAAAAAGAAAAGTGATCTATCCCAACATGTGTTACATTTAATATCTGAATAAATTAAAAATATTATTTCAAACTCAAGCCTTATTAACATGAAAAGAAAATTTTTTACCATTGCCCTATTAGTATTCGGATTTGTATTTTGCATTGCAGCTGTAATAGCAGATCTTAACGGAGTGTGGACTGGAACATTGACCGTTCCGGATGGCCAGCAGTACCCTCTTAATTACACTTTTAAAATCCAGGGAGAAACACTCACCGGCATGGCAAGTTCTCAAAGAGGTAGTGTTGACTTCACTAATGGCCACTTAAATGGTGACAGCCTTTCATTTTCCATTGCTGTAAATGGAGAAGATGCCATAAATAAAGGTAAATATTTCACTGACGGCGACTCAATTAGCCTAACTGTTTACTACAAAGAAATGATAATGCACTCTACCTTAAAACGTGCGGCTAAATAGGTAGATCTACCGATACAGATCTATAGCTTTCTCAAATCACATTTGGAGAAACGTGTTTATCTAATACTAGACGGACTATCTAAAGATTAGACAGTCCGTTTAAATTGAATTATTCTTGAAATAATAATATTTTGATTTCTCAGGTTGATCACATAAAGACGACTTATATTTTTATTTTTCCTTGTACTCCATCATCCAGCTTTTTTCCCGTTACTACCGAAGTGGCGATTTTCAAAAGCGTTATCATTTTTCCATGCGCTGTATCCCAGTAGTAGGCATCCTGCGGAGTTATTTTAATAACGCTGATATCAGGATCATCTTTCCCTTCCGTAAACCAGGCTTTCGCAATTGCAGTCCACAGTTCTTCTATTTTATTCTTTTCTTTTATTAGCTGGGCTCTACCGGTAATGGTCAAAAAATGACTGGATGAATTTTTTGCATAAATCAACTGTACTATATCGTCATCTTTTATTTCATCGTTCTTATCACTGGAGGCACTGCTAAAGAACCAGAGATTACCTGCATCATCAACCTCTAGCGTAGCCATAGGCCTTGTTCTAAACGGCATACCAGCCACATTGGTACAAAACATACATGTGCCAATATCTTTTACCAGTTCTTTAATTTTTTTAATCGCTTCTTCGTTTTTCAGGTTTTTATTTTCGCTCATAGAAATCGGATTTTAATTCGTCGATAAACCAATAAATAATTATGCCAATTCTTTAACGGTCAGGAATCACTCCTCGAACCTCGAAAAATTATGGTGGTAATAGCCAGAAACTGTTCTGTAAAATTTTATGTAAATGATAGCTTAAATATCCATTGGGTAATCAAAGTCAGGTGCAGTTTTTGATAGGAGTAAAAAAAGACAAAAAATGGAAACAAAAAGAAATTTCAGCCTCATAAAATTCTCAATTCTTGGATTATTAGTTTCGTTATTTTTGGTTCAATGTACAGCCTCAAAAAAAATAGAAAAATTAACGTCTGGCGATATAAAAAGTATGATTGATTCTTCACGTTTTGTATTTAATGCAGAACGCGTAAATCCTTTACGTGGAAGAACCCGCTACCTAACGTCCAGCTATGATGTCACTGTTAAAAAGGATTCTGTTGAATCGTTTCTACCCTATTTTGGCAGGGCTTACCAGGCACCCATGGATCCATCAAAAGGTGGTATCCAGTTCACTTCTACTGACTTCTCATATATGGTAAATAGTGGAAGACAAGACGATCAATGGGATGTGGTTATCAAACCTAAAGACAATAATGATGTGCAGGAAATGCGTTTTAATATCTTTGGTAACGGTACGGCCAGTCTTAATGTGATCAGCACACATAAGGATGCTATTTCATTTACCGGTCACATAGAAAGCATAAAAAAATAGTTTAGCTCATGGATCAGCAAACCGGAAAATATATATTGATAGCAGGCCTGTGTATATTAATTGTCGGCGTTGCTATCTATTTTTTCCACGGCTATTTAAAATGGGTAGGAAGGCTTCCCGGAGACATAAGGGTGGAGAAGGAAAATTTCCGGTTTTATTTTCCAATAACTACTATGGTTATTCTAAGTGTTATTCTCTCCTTTATCATTGCTCTCTTTAAGAGATTATTTTAGATTTTTTTGTACCAAATTCTGCTAAATGCCTGTATTGCAGTATCAAATTCCTGATTATGTAAAATTTATTGCGGCGGTACAGCTTCACGTCTGTAAAATTTAAAGCCACCCTCCTGTTTTATAAGTTTACAGTCATCACAAGTGTTCTCAAAATTAGCATTAGTGACCTTCACAACAAAGTAAGCTGGTTTAGTAATATTTCCTTTCAACAGAAATTGTTCATCAGCATCTCCATATACCGGAATTAAAGGCTTGTTTGCATAAAAGTACTGGGCATAACTTTTAAATCCTATGGGCCATACATACACATCTTTACCTTTAAGACTCTTATAAAAACTGATAGCAGGTCCCTGGGAGTACTTTTCAATTTTTGGTACTACTGCAAGCAAATATATAAATAGGCAAACGGCGGTTGAATAAAAAAGAAATAATATTCCGCGCCAGTTTTGCTTTTTATGTAATAAAATAACTGCAAAGATCACCGCAATAAAATAGGCAATTCCAATAAGGCTCTCGAAACCACTCCAATGAACATTTACATTAAGGCTTGCAGCCGCATAGGGATCTTTTAAATAAGGTAATAATAGCTCATGATGATTGGCCACATAGGGTAGAGCCGCTAACAAAAAGGAAAAAACAGAACCCATAGTTGCAATTAAAATCAACAAAGGAGTGCTCATTCTTTGCATCCTGATAATCAATGAATCCAGGTAACATGCAGCCATAAACGCAAGCGGCATATAGGTAAGGGAAGAATAATGAACAATTTTGGTAGTAGTAATGCTGAACAGGATCAACACGGTCCAGAAAAGAATTTTCATTAACCTTAGGAAATTCTTATTACGATCCATTTTCCTTCCAAACAAAACAGGCAACGCAATGACTGAAATGGGAAAACAACCTATGAATACAACCACGAAATGATAATAGAAAGGCTCGCCATGGCTGGCAACAGGATGCAGGAAAAGCTCTGCCTGGTAGGCAAGAAACTCTTTCAGAAACCAAAATCCATGTTCAACTATTTCCTCCCCAAACCACAGTAAACAAATGACCGTAAAGAAGACAACAAAAAGAAGCATCTTCTTTATGCTCGGAAAGTTTTTGAACCTCGTAAAAATAAAATAAATTAAAAATGCGAGAAGGAAGACAAGTAATCCTACAGGGCCTTTCGTTAAGGTAGCCAATCCCATAAAAATGCCTGCCAATGAAGGGTATATCAATTTATGTTTAAAGATCCTGCCGGAAACGTCCATATACATAAAATAGATTCCAAGAAAAATAAAGTAATTAAAAACGGGGTCAATAATGCCTGACTTAAAATATAGATGTGGCAAAAAAGTACCTAAATAGCTTATCGCCCAAATGAATCCAAATCGTGCCGATTTATATTTTTTTCCAATAAGAAAAAAAGTAAGCAGCGTGATGATTCCAAAAACAGCGTTGGGAAATCTCGCGGCAAATTCATTAACGCCAAATAATTTCATGGCAGCGACCTGCAACCAAAAAAACAAGGGAGGTTTTTCCCAAAAAGGCTGAAAATTAATTTGCACACGGTGATAATTCCCCGTGACGATCATCTCTCTGGCAGACTCTGCAAAATTGATTTCATCCCAGTCAAAAAGATGCACACGCCCCAGGAATGGAATAAAAAAAACAATTCCCGACAAAATAATGATGGTGAGATATAGATTGCTCTGTCTTTTTGTTATGGCGTTAGCAACTTCCATTTATAAACTTTAATTTTTGTTAGAAAATAAAGAATAGAAACTTTTACTACTCCCATTCCGTAGGTGATACTCCTATTTAAATTAATAGAAGAAGCCTCTTCAAAATATTTGGTTGGGCAGGTCACTTCTGCAATTTCAAAACCATTATAAAAGATCTGTGCGATCATTTCATTATCAAAAATAAAATCATCAGAATTCTGATGATAGCTGATGGACTCCAATACATCTCTGTGATATGCTCTGTAACCGGTATGGTATTCAGAAAGCTTTTGATTCATCAATGTATTTTGAAACAAAGTAAGAATGCGATTGGCAATATATTTATACAAAGGCATACCTCCTTTTAAAGCTCCCTTGCCTAATATACGGCTCCCAAATACCACTTTATAAAGGTCGTTCCCAATTATTGACACCATTGCCAGCAATAACTTGGGAGTATATTGATAATCGGGATGAAGCATAATGATGATATCTGCATTTAGTTCCAGTGCTTTGTCATAACAACTTTTCTGATTCCCCCCATATCCTTTGTTTTTGCTATGGCGCACGATATGTTTAATTCCCAATTGCTTTGCCACCTCTATAGAATTATCAGTACTATTGTCATCCACCAATACCAATTCATCCACTATATCCATTGGAATTTCAGTAATGGTTTTTTCCATAGTTAATGCCGCGTTGTATGCGGGAAGAACAACAACAATTTTTTTCCCTTTATACATGAAAACAGATAAATAAATTTTTATTGCCCTGACCGTTCAAGCAGCCGGCATCTTTAAATATTTTTTGCAAATTAAAGTTATTGAAAGGAATAACAAGATAACCGTCGAAAGAGTTGTTAACTCGTAAGGGATCAATAATTCAACATTTTTATAGAAAACCGCCTGAGCCCAGGAAAACTACTGCTGAAAAAAAGCTCCGCTTCCCCCTACCCAATCTTTATCGGCATTATACCTTACTCCAATCATCTTCCCCTTGCTTAACCGTGCCAGGTTGTTAACAGCAATGGGCCTTTCTTCGCCCTTTGGCCAAAAATAAAAAATTCTCAGCTCCGCCTTGGCCGGGATGTCAGGTGTTTTGATTATATCAGCATATTTTACTTTGCGTTGCAAAATCCAATTTTCAGGATCTTTCACGTTCTGAATATCTTCCCGGGTGACATCTATTATTACTCCCTGTCCTGCAAACGAAAAAAGTGGTTTTAATACATAGTTGTCAAGATCCGCGGGAATTTGTGTTACTTCATTCAAGTAAAAAGTTTTAGGTACATAAGGATGCCTTATCAAAGGCAGCGTAAATTTGCTGATACGGTAAAACCAGTTAGGATGTGGCGCCCATTCTACATCTAATGGCTGTGTTATATCAACTACATTACCCAGTTTCTTTTTTGCCTGTGTGAGCTCATCAAAAATAATGCGATTGTAGATCCTCTTAACCTGTATTTTTTTTCCATCTTTTATATAATATAATTTTTCTCCTTCTCGGATCAGCTCGGTAAGACAAACAACAGGAATGTTCAAATAGTCCTGCGTGCAATAAAAATCTATCTTTGTTTTTTGTTCGTTAGGCTTTATTTCAAGCAGGATCACATTCTCCGGATCATGATTTCCTAAAACTATTTCTTTAAAAAGTTGGAGATAGGTTGTTTTATCGTAGCCATTTAGATAATTTGAAAAATTTACAGGAATATCGAAATGATTTTTAACTGTCTCGGAATAATGAACCTGAAAGGCAAACAGGCTTGGAAATCCCTGCATCTCTACCAGTTGAGGTTCCAATTCTCCATCTTCGTTTTCACAGATACCGAAATCAAAGACTATAAATTCTGTGTGCTCATTCTCGTTAGGTACATTCTCCTGTTTTGGTATAGCGCGCTGCGTTAGTTCTTTAAATCCTGGCTTAATAATAATATCGACTATACTTTCGCATGCATCTATTACCTTGTTTGTAAAATCTTTAGGTATAAAAACCGGCGTTTCCGCGACGCGAAATGAAATCGCTCCCGGATGCCTGTCATCCAAATCATTCAAAAAATCCTGGTATTTTTGATCTGTAAAATTATTGTTGAATTGTTCTCTTAATTCAGGTATCATTTTATGTGGGTTGATTTTGATAGTTGTGAGCGGCACATTGCCTGCTGTCTGACTTACGGTGCCGACACCTATTGTGCCTATTGCTTATTAAGTATTCAAGTTATTTATTGCTATATCTAAAAAATTTGGAAGTATATGATCGTGCGTCCATAATATCTTTTCCGGATCATTTAACTGATCGATCATAGATTCCCATTTTGGAAATCCATAATTTTCAACTACAGTTTTCTTCTTTTCATCTGTCTGTAAGCGTAATCGCATCCCTACAGCATCAGCCTCAGGATGAAATTGTGTACCAATGAAATAGTCATTAAAACGAACACCCATTATGGCTCTTTCGTATGGCACATGTGGCCTTTCTTTTTCTATACATAAAATTTTGGCCCCCATTTCCTGGATTTTCGAGTGGTCAGGACGAATTACCTGGTAATCGCGGCTATCCACCGCATAAAACGGATCTGCCATTCCATCAAAAATTGGCTCATTTTTCCCATCTTGTAAAAGATGCACGGGAAATACTCCGAACGCAGCCGATTTTCGTTTGGCAAGATCTGCAATTTTAAAATGACGACAGGCAAGCTGGAAGGAATGGCAAATAAAGAATATAAATTTTTTCCTGCTGTTGTCAGGGTCAGCGTTCCATTTTTCCATTTTTTTGAGCCACTCAAAATAAAGTGTGTCCCATTCCAGGCCTTCACTTTCTACAGGACTCCCCGGCCCTCCGGTACTAATATAAATATCAAAATCTGTATCCGGCAATTTATTGTCTTGTCGCACATCAAATTCCCTGGAGATAATTTTATAATCGTTTACCATGCCGAATTCGGCTACTATGTCTCTTATACACCTCATCCCTTGATTTTCCCAGCCTGAGTAGAGATCTAAAATAGCAACATGAATAGCTTGCTTTTTTTTCAACTTCATCAGCAAATATAATACAACGAAATTTTGAAAACCTAACCACTACACGGTCACGTTGCATTCACAACCATTGTACCTTATTTAAGAGCCGTACTTACAATTCAGTATCATTGCATTTATTTCAGATTCTTTTCGTAAATTACCACGCTAAAACTTTTTATTATGAATAAAATCAGCAATATTCTTTCGAGAAAAGGAAGTAATGCCATCTCGGTTTTACCTGACACTTCTGTACTTGACGCCTTAAAGGTAATGGCTGAAAATAATATCGGTTCTGTAGTGATCATGCAGGACGAAAAGTTTTTAGGAATTATTACCGAAAGAGATTACTCCCGTAAAGTCATTTTAAAAGGGAAAAACTCTACCGACACCAAAGTGAGTGAAATTATGACATCGCAATTCCCCGATCTAAAACCCCAGGACACCGTGGAACATTGCATGGAACTAATGACCCAAACTAACATCCGTTATTTGCCTGTATTTAAAGATAAAGAACTTGCCGGTATTATTTCAATTAGTGACGTGATCAAGGAAACCATTATCGCGCAGCAAGAGACTATCGCTCATTTAGATAATTATATCAATTCCAAATAAAATATCGATTTACTTTTAAGATCTGTTCCGGCAGGTAGGTATGTTTATTTTTTTAATGATTTTAATAACCTTATTAGTATTAATCATATTGTTAAAATAGACTTGTTATAATCTTAAACAAAAATCAGTATGTCTTCCTCAGCTACCGGCACGATGTCAGGAGAAAGTCTTGCTATTGAAGATTTTATTCAACATCCTGAAATAGTCAATTGCATCAAACAATTAGATGAAGCTTTTGCAAATAGTACCCGACCTTTTGTTGTTTCTGATGTATATGACGAGGATGGAAACCAGTATGTAAACCTGGTTCAAAAAGGCGGTGGGGTATTAGGTATTGCACTCGTAGGCTATACCTATATTCTTGAAAAAATGGGAATCCGGTTTGTACGCCTTGCGGGTACCAGCGCAGGTGCCATCAATACCGCGCTGATGACAGTGATCGGAGAAAAAAAAGAAGCTAAATCAACCAGTATACTCAAGGCTATTTGTGATCTCAATTTTTTTAACCTGGTAGATGGGCATCCCGCTGCGCGGTGGGTGATCAAAAGATTTATCACGCATGGAGACTTTACCGCTAAGGTATCCCGGTGGCTCAAAACTATTCTGGCAATTGGTGTTTCCCTGTCAGTCTTTGATTTTATTTTCCTTGGGCTTCAACATAAATTCCCTCTGCTTTCTGTTGTTACCAGGATATCTTTTGTGCTTACAGGCCTGTACTTTTTATTGACAGGATTTCTAGTGTTTTATAGTTCAAGATTACTGGGGCGATTAAAAAATTCCGGTTTTGGTATTAACCCAGGCAATTATTTTTATGATTGGATTAAAAAACTTCTGATAGCCAACGGAGTTGAAAAAGTTTCTGACCTGAACAGGAAAGCTTCAACACTACCTAAATTATATTTAAGATCAGAAAATCCTGAGTCAATTGAAACTCTCCAGGGAGACGTTACATTCATTGCTTCAGAATTAGTAACACAAAATAAAATCCAGTTTCCTGCAATGTGTAATCTATTCCGGGCGGAGGCAGATATCGACACCCTTCAACCTGCTGGATTTATACGTGCGTCTATGGCCATCCCGGTATTCTTTGAATCGTATTTTATCAATAATATTCCCAATACTTCAGAACAGGTAAAAAAAGCCTGGATGGATACCTTTAATGAACCGAATCCCCCCACTGAAGTACGCTTTGTAGATGGTGGCATTCTTTCTAATTTTCCTATCAATATCTTTTACAATCCGAAAGTCCTTGTACCCAGGCTTCCTTCTTTTGGAATTGACCTGGATGACACCAAGCCGGAAAATAAATCTACCAACGCTATTCAGTGGACCTTTTTGGGATATTTAGGAAGGATGTTTAATACTATCAGGTATTATTATGATAAAGATTTTTTGTTAAAGAATAAATTCTTTGACAAAGGCATCGGCAAAATCCCCCTTGCAGATTACAACTGGCTCAATTTTTTTCTAAAAGATGAAGACAAGATAAACATGTTCATATTAGGCGCAAAAGCTGCTACCCAATTTTTAATTGATTTTGATTGGGCAGAATATAAAAATCAACGGACGCAAATGCAAGTGAAACTGACGAACGAGCATGTCCCTGAAATTGTCACTGATAAACCAACCAATAAATGAATCTTCTATTTTACATTCCGGATTCCAGGGAATTATTTTACATCATTTTTGGTGCAATGGCTTTAATAGGTGTGCTCATGCATTTGCAAAGCAAAAATTTCTATACGCTTTATGTCTTTGTACGCAAGTTTAGCATCCTTGACCTGGAATTTCCTGCATCAGCACTGGAACTGTCCATGTATATTAAGGGAATATATTTATTACCAACAGAGCTTTCTTCCAAATCTTTAAGGGCACTCAAAGGACGGCTTTACCTTCATTTTCTTTTTATTCCCCTGTTATATGGTGCCATCTTTTTACTATGTATTGAGATTGGTAACAAAATGAATCATTGGGGTAATTATATATTTACTACGCTTGCTGTAATACAGATGATCCCTTTAATTTGTGACGTGGCTGAAAATTTCTATCTCCTTCAAAAAATCCATCCTAATGTTTCACCTTCAAAACTATCTGTCCATAAGGCTTATCAATTGTTGGGTAAAATAAAATGGGTGATTGCCTCAGTTGCAGTTGTTTTTGCTATTTCCACTTTATTTTATTTCTGGCTAAGCGGAAACTTTTCTTTTAGGTCTATCCAATTTCT
>JBDTIC010000161.1:0-14991 GCA_039936595.1 Ginsengibacter sp.
TCGATGCCCGGCCATTTCAATACCGATGTTGATATTATTTCGCCATTACATTGTATTTGCTATGGCAAAGTTTGATTCTTTTGAAATACTGATTATCGGCCGTTTTTCTTGTCGATGTCTTTTCCTATTATGTAACCACCCGCTGCGCCTACCACGCCACCAATTACCGCACCTTGCACAGGTTTTTTCTTACTGATGATTGCACCGCCGATAGCGCCGGCACCACCACCTATAACAGCACCTTTTGCAGCGCTGCTCCAGCCTTTTTTACGGGTCGTTGTCTGAGTAGTTTGTGTACTGGTATTACCCGATCCGGAATTAGAAGAAGTTGAAGTATTGGAACCAGTGCCGGACGATGTAGTTTTTTGTGGCACAACCCTTCCTGGCGCTCCTGTGACAGGAGCAGTAGCAGGAGTTTTTAAAGCCTGTGTCATGTTACTGGTGTCAGAATTCATATTGTTATTATTTGCAGTGGAATCTGCAAGTAACTGAATATCTCTTGTTTCTGATTTTTTGCTGTTGCAGGCAGTAAATGCCGTTAGAAGTGCAAAAGCAAATAAAATAATTTTCATAATTTTTAATTTAGAGTTTATTTATTTTTTTAATCTATTTAATTTGTGACCTTTAGTAAACGTTCATTACCACTTGTTTAGTATAGCAGTGAGATTACCGCATCTTATTATTCATGGTCTACGCCGTGGAGACGCTAATCGAATGGGCTTCTCTATCGAGGTTTACAAATGGACGGAATTATACGATTTAGCGTAATGTAATATTTTATAGAGTGTTAGTTGGTTTTTGGCGTTATATACCCTTTTGATCTTTTCAGTGCTTCTCTCTCTTTTTTCATACATTTCTTTTACTTCAGGGAGTATTGTGATGATAATCTTTTTGGGCCCTATAATCCGGCAAAATAATTCTAAAGAAAAAAGGCAAGATAATTTTATAATTCACATACTATCAAAAAAACGAAAGGAGAAAAATATTTTTAAGAAAACGGTCGTTTTCGTAAAAACCTTAACTGCTAATAGCCTAATCAACAAAGAGCAAATTGCTCACAGATCAATTTTTATTGATATTCACTTAGAGCCTTACAGCTTCTTGGCAAACAGAAATCGCCCATTACCAATCAATGAAGCATTGAAAAAATTAAGTTGCTTTTGCATTGCATGATGCCCTAATATAATCCAAATTCTTTTGATATACCCCGCCGGAGGCATTCTCATTTTCTTTAAGTTCATTTATCCTTCAGATTACCACTTTAAACTTTACTATTACGTCAATTATTTAAATAAAGGGAAAGAAAATCACCGGAAAAATTTATAATCTAAACGTTCGTATATCCGATAATATTTATCAGATGTAGCAGGGTAGGGGAGTTTTTTAATCAAACGGCCGTTTTCGTAAAATATATTTTTTTTACTTTGGTTTTTTTGAATAAATGATCAAAAGGTCAACAGATTAAAAAGTCATTGACGATTTGATTCATTGCTTGATTATGAGAAAAAGGAGGTTCGTTCAAAAAATTTATTATGCTTATTTCGATTAACTCATGAGTTGTTTTTTTATCTATTTCTGCATATTGGTTGACACGATCATGCCATTAACAGCCCAATTCCTTAAAAAGTAGAATCATCCAACTTAATGATTTTTAGCAGCGAATCAAGACCAAAATATTTATGAGTAAGGTTATTGCTCTTTAGTTTGACTATTCGAAAGCCAGACTTAGTATAAAACTTTAGAAGACCAAATAGAAAAAGACCCATCTATAAGTTCAATGTCGCCCTTTGTAGGAAGTAAGCTTTTTTTTCGTCGTTTTAACCCTATAGGTTCAGGGTATATATCAATTGTAAGAATATTTTTATTTTGTAATTTTTTAATTTTATGTTAATTTTGCCAAAAAAATATGTGAGATTACTAAGATTTGATCTTCTAAACATTCTGCTATCTTTTTCTTCACCCCTAAAGGAGTTAAAAGAATAATATTTTATGGGTTTCGGAGGTGCCGTATGCACAAACATCTATTTAAGCTTATTTGGTTTTACCTGAAAGACTGAGGAAGTTTTCGGAAAACTGACAAATTTAATTATTAGCTGAAGAACCGTCTGGAATTCAGAAGGGGAAGCTTGTGGAATGACTTGTCACACCGGGTAGTACTGGATTTGGTTACGAAAGAAGTGGATAAAACAGGGCCAGGTTGCCCGGTATAAATTTTTTATGTTTTCAGTCTGTATAATTCTCCATAATCATCGATATGCTATTTCTCCACTTAATTTGATAAACAACTGATAATGAAATATATCTTTGGGCATTTCACGGCCATTCATGCTAATAAAGCAACCAGGGTAACGCTTTTTTCTCAAAACCATTCCCCAATGGACTGTAGCTCAAAACGCAAATGGAAACCATTACATTTTTCGTTAACTGTATTTTTACTTATAGGTACATTCTTAATAACTTCTTTCACCTCCCAGGCACAAACCTGGTGGAATTCCGGCATCAAAGACCATTTTAAAGTATCGTTTGACATTGCCAAAGGACAATTTACCATCCAGGCCTTTGCCATTGATAAGGGTTACTTTTCTCATAGCACTTTAGCAACTACAAAAGCAGTGCTTTCTTACACTACAGGTGACGACGTTTATATTCCTTTTTATCAATTCAAATATAATCCTCACTGGCAGGATACGCCTGATAATACTGGACTTGTATCTGTAGGTCCCTTAGGGTCTGCTCAAGGTCATGCCACGGCTCAGCAAGTAAATAGTGACCTGGTAATACGTTTGAATTTATATAACGGGATCAGAGATATAAAAGGTATTAAAATAGAATGTGACCTTATGAATTCTGATGGTGATGACAAGCAAAACGAAAACGTAGCCACAATAAACTATACCGTTCCCAAGCTTACTTTTAAAGTAAATGGTTATAATTACCAGGAAGACAAGACTGCCAAAATAGATTGGAGTATTAAATGGAGTAGTAACGCGGATCTTGTAGTGCCTCAGAGTTTTACTACTGCTTATGATGTTGCAGGTAATAAAATAGCAGATTTGGAGAAGGGATTAAGTGAAGGGTCTTTTTTTGTAAATCAAAACAATGCAGCAAAGAAATATTATCTTGTTTACACCACTTATGCCGGAAATGTAACAGACACCGCCTTCTTTATTGTTCCTGCTTTTACTCATCCCACGGGAGTGTCGGCATTATACAATACCACCACCCAAAATGTGGATGTAACATGGTCCATTCCGAGAGCTACCGGTGACTCCATACAAAAGTATCCGTTTAAATTACAGCGGGCAACAAAGTCTGATTTCAGTGATGCCATAAATATTAATCTATCCGGATCTGAAAACACGAAATATAACCCGGATTCCATTTCCTATACTTATTCTGAATCACCTCATGCCAGTGTATATTATCGTATAGCCAGAAGCGTGAACCAGGACTGGGGATGGGAATTGGGTAAATCGGTATCATTCAGTTCAGCACATGCAGCGGTAATAAGTTCATCCAACGTAACTCTTACATTAGACAATCTTAAACTGCGGGCAATACTAAAATGGCAACCCTCCGGTATCTGGACAAAAGGTGCCACATTTACCATTACCCGTATTAATAAAACGAGCGGTTCATCTACTCCCGTCCTGCTTAATAACGAGGATTATTTTAACGGCGAATATATAGATTCCCTGATAGCGCCCTGTAATGAATATTACTATTCTCTACAAGTGAAGCCCGCAGATAACCTGGGTTATGTAGCGGAGAAACCTTTTCAAACTATCAATTCTGTTTCACCGTACACTATCGGAACCATTATTAACATGACGGCTTCAAAAGGCTATTTTCCTGATCGTGTTGAACTAAGCTGGAATTCGCAGGGTGTATTTGATAATTATATTCTCAAGCGCAAGGTATATGGATCTTCAGACAACTTTATCCAGATAGCCAATATCCCCGGTTCCTCTACGGTTAGCCTGCAGGCCGAAGATGCAAAGGGATCTCCCGGTGTTTACTATCAATACATGGTACTCGGCGCGGTCAAATGCAATGATGAGCTTAAGTATTCAAAGGACACCCTCTATGCCATTGGTTTCCGGGCTCCAACCGGCAATATTTACGGACGCGTTACTTATGAAAGTGGACAGTCGGTACAGGATGTGGCAGTGAGACTTCTCAACAATGATAATAGCCAATTAGGGCAAAGTATTTATCTTAACGGGACAGATTCCAGTTACCTGAAGCTTGATTCACTGCACACCCCGTTTGAAGATTCTGCCTTTACCATAGAAGCCTGGATCAAGCCGGATGACGCATCACCGAAAAACCAGGTGATATTCAGCAGGGGCGGACAATACGAACTGGGATTTAATGCTGCCGGTCAGTTATATTTTAGTTACAATGGAAAAACAGTAGCCGGTAATTATATGAATAGCAATCAATCCTTTATTCATGTGGCGGGGATTCATAGCCGTGATTCATTGGCCATTATGATTAATGATTCTGTAATTGCTAAAATAATTGCTCCGTACAGCACTTCTAACAATGTGGCTGCCGTTTATATCGGGCGCAATTCACCAGGTAATCATTTTAAGGGATATATTGATGAAATGAGCGCCTGGAACATCGCTTTGAATAAAGAGCAGATTGCAAAAGATTACACCCGCTATTTAACGGGAGGGGAACAGGGCATGGCTGCGTACTGGCGTTTTGACGAAACCATTGCCAACCAGTTTTATGATGTTTCGCATCGTGAAGAAAAGTACAACCAAAATGACGGGATCATGAGTGCGACGTTTGTTAAGCGTGCAGTTGTGACACCTACAGATGACCAGCTTTCGTTAAAAGCCTATACAGACAGTGCAGGAAATTATTTGATCTCAGGCATCCCGTATACCGGTACTGGCGTGACTTATACGGTGGTCCCCTTGTTTGAAACACACAAGTTTGAACCAGCCCTGGTGAACCGCCTGATTTCTGCCGGTTCAAGTTCATTTACTGTAGACTTTAAGGATAAGTCCGCGTTTGCGGTTTCCGGATTTGTTTATTATAGCAATAGCACTGTGCCCGCTACGGACGTTCAGTTTAAAATAGATGGACTATATGCCCAGGAAAGTAACGGAAATATCATTGGAACCGACGCTACGGGCAAATTTTCTTTTTCAGTTCCTATCGGGACACACACGGTTCAGGCCATGAAAAACAATCACGTATTTGAGAATGACGGTAAAATCACTGACCGGTTTGGTAACGATTTGAATTACCAGAACGCGATTAGTCAACGCATACTTCATGACAGCACGACTATTCGATTTATTGGCCGGGTGGCCGGGGGGGCGATACAGGAATCTTATCCCCTGGGGCATTCTTTATCAACTAATAATCTAGGCAAAGTGCTAAGTATTACCATGACACTTCCCAGTGGAACTAAATATGATCTATATGCCGGTTCCGCACCCGATTCCACAGTGATTGTAGATCATCTGCTGCCTTCAGGTGTAACCGATCCTTCTAAAATGCATCATTCGAGGGTGGTTTATTCTGCCAATAAAATTATGATTTATCCCGATTCGTTAACGGGTGAATTTGAAGCTGATTTGATACCGGAAAAGTTTATTGCCTTAGATGTACAGGCAACCGGATGGCCCGACATGCCAAAGGGGCAATCCTTAGATTTCACCAATAAGTTTATAAAAGAAAGTACTGTATATAATCATGTAGATTCCTCCCAGTCAAACTCGGGTACATGGAATTATACCAGCTATTCCGATTCTGTGGCTTACAATGCTTCTTATCAGTTCATTGAGAGAGAGCAACCTACGGTAAGTATTGTACAGATTAACAACGGTACACCAATAAGTTATTTAGGCGATTCCCTTTATGAGCTCCAGTTGTTGACGGGTCAAAAGGAAAGCATTCCCCTGGTAAATGCTCAAAGTGGCGTGGAGAAGTATATTTTTGGCGGTCATCCCGTATTTACACAGGGAGTTACCTATCAATTTAAACTGAAAGCTTTTGAGGAATACCCTTTTTATGAAAGCGTGAAAGTTGACGGTACAAAGGTTGTCCGGCAAAAAGATGGCAACCCGGTTATTGACCAGGTGCCCACGCAGGATGGAGACGTCACCATCAATAATAATATTCAAAGCAATGCAAGTCCTGATGCTTTAAGCCTTGACTCCACAGGTGTTGCCACTTACGAATTTATTGCTGACGACCCGGATATTATTAGTGGATTAAAGAATTTTTCTGCAACTATCAGGTTTGGACAGGGGACTGATGTAAGCTGGAAATGGTTTGGAGCTGACAACAAGGAGGCTGACCATATGGAGGCTTATGTAATGGGTAGTCATCAGACGGGTACCGACTTTGTAACTGCAGGACCGGATAAAATGCTGATGGTACTGCGTGATCCTCCCGGCAGCCGTAGTTATTCCTTTGCAGAAAAAGGTAGTACCCTTACCAGAAGTACCACTTACTCTACATCTGTAGATTCGGAAAATGATGTAGATGTTATAGCTCACCTTGGATCAAAAATAATTACCTGGGAAGGATTCCTCGTCGGCACCATCCAGGAAGCAGAAGTCATTGCAGACGACGGGCTGGGAATTCACATGGAATCCCACAATACCAGCAGCAATACAAAAGAGACAACTGTTACGTTAACCAGTCGTTTTCAAACCAGTGATGACCCTCTCTTTGTAGGAGCACCGGGAGATGTGTTTGTCGGTTATTCTACCAACATCACCTACGGCAAGAGCAATAATATAACATTTATTAGACGGGATAATCTGCAGTCTACCGATAAAACAATCTTCGATCCCGGGTCAGGTTCCCCTTACCTTATCGTTGAAAGAGATGGGATCAACTTCGGTGAAAAATTCGGAACCTTATTCGCCTTTCCACAACAACATATTGAGACCGTATTGATTCCTAACTTAAAGAGAATCAGAAATACGATTTTGCTACCTCCGGGAACATCCGCCGCTGTAGCACAACAAGCCGCTAATACTCGAAAAACAGGCATATACGTATCAAAGCTTGCAAGTGACAATGATAATTTTGGGAAGTCAAATAATGATAGTGTAGCATTTGGAAACCTGGCAAAAACCCCAACATTCAATGATGGTCCTAGCTATACCATCTATTTCCCAAGCTCATCTGATTACCGCACTGATACCATTATGACCATTAACCAATATATTAATAAATGGGAACAGGAGCTGGAAGCGAATGAAAAGGAAAAAATAAACGCAACATTATTGCAAAACTATTCTTTCCATGCGGGTAGCCCGATAGATTACTCGGTGCAGAATTCGCAGAGCATGTCGAAAACCGACGATTTTACGACTATTGTTTCTGGCAGTGCTTTTGAAAATGTTGGGGGCGAGGTATTAGGAATGGGCGTTGAAGTAAATGTAAGTGCATCCCTCGGCGGTAGTACTGGTGGCAGTAACGAAAATTCCAGCGAAAATACATCTACCATTGGTTTTCAGTTGGCTGCAGATGGTGTCGGGGAATATATTAGTGTCGATGCCGGCAAAGCAAGTGATGGCGGCTTCACTTTCCGTACCAAAGGCGGAGAAACAGAATGCCCGTATGAAGGAGGCAGCAAAACGAAGTATTATCAGAAGGGACAGCTCGTGCTGGACCAGCCCACCATGCAAATGGACAAGCCCCAGGTAACCGTGGATCGTGCGGTGGTTAATAATGTGCCGGCCACACAAAGTGCATCTTTTACGCTGCATCTGGAAAATGTTTCAGAAGCGGAATGGTCCACGGCTTTTGTTTTGGACTATGGTAATACAGATAGTGTGAAAGGGGCTGTTATAGCGGTAGATGGCCTCTCCATCGCCAACGGAAGAATCATACCGGTGATATATGGGCAGAAAGTAGACAAAGTACTTACGATCACCAAAGGACCGGATGCCATGGATTACAACAATATCCCTATTATTTTACATTCTGCCTGCCAGTATGATATTACCGGTTACCAACAGCTCATTGCCGATACGGTTTTTGTTTCGGCGCATTTTGTTCCTTCATGTTCCAATATCAACGTAAAATCGCCTACAGACCAATGGGTATTAAATAGTGAGTCGGAGGTAAATCCGCAAGGCAAGAGATACCTGCCCATTACCCTGGACCAGTTTGATGAGAGTAACAGCCTTTTCAATCACATTGAATTACAATACAAATCTTCCACTAACAGCCAGTGGATCACCGCGATGAATTTTTATGGAGATTCTGCGATATATAAAGCTGCTTCAGGTGAAAAGACATTTATCACTAATGCACAGGGTATCAATTATGATTTGGAGATGGATGACGCCTCGTTCAACGATCAGAAGTATGATATCAGGGGTGTCGCTTATTGCCAACTCAGCCCTGGAAACTTTATTAACACTCCTTCAAATGTGATCAGTGGAATTAAAGACACTTATAATCCCCGCTTGTTTGGCAGTCCTGAACCAGGGAATGGCATACTCGGTGTGGGTGACGATATTCGTCTCAACTTCAATGAACCTATTGCAGCAGGCTTATTAACACCTTCAGACTTCCGGGTAACGGCTATCCGTAACGGTGCACAAGGCGATCATTCAGTATCTGTAGAGCTCGACGGAGTGAGTGACTATATAACTACCGAATTTGATAAGAATTTAACCGACAGGAACATTACCGCAGAAATGTGGGTATTACCGGATAATAAAGAAAATGGAACGCTGTTCAGCCAGGGGAATATCAATGAATCTATGGAGCTTGCCTTTACAGCCGATAATCACATTGCAGTAACTATCGGTAAGAAAAAGATCATCAGCGCTTCCACATTGGAATATAGACAAGGTAGCTGGGCCCATGCAGCATTAGTGT
This sequence comes from Ginsengibacter sp., assembly GCA_039936595.1. Lineage (GTDB taxonomy): Bacteria > Bacteroidota > Bacteroidia > Chitinophagales > Chitinophagaceae > Ginsengibacter. The sequence continues at coordinate 8,875 of JBDTIC010000161.1, forward strand.
ATAATGCAGCTGACAGCACGGTATCGGCATTCTATAATTTCAAAGAGGTTATCCATAAGGTAACTGTCAATAGTTATAATGGCGTGGGGCCTTTCGAATTTGGTCGTAGCATCAGCAAGCAGGGAGACTTTTTTGCAGGCAAGATGCATGGTGTTCAAATCTGGACACAAAACCTCAGTGCTATTCAATTGCAGATAAACAGCCTTACCAGGTTGTCAGGCGCTGAAGATGGTCTACTTGGATACTATCCACTCAGTGAAGGAAAAGGCACTATTGTTTATGATGAAGCCCATAGTAACAATGCAACATTAATTGGCAACTGGAGCACTCCTGCGGGTAAATCACTTGAATTGGATGGCACCAGCTACCTGAAAATGGCTACCGGCGTTTCGCCCATTACTTCAGGTATGGATTATACCATCGAGCTTTGGTTCAAAGCGAAACCTGGCCAAACCGATGCAGCGCTTACCTCAAATGGCAAAGGTGACGGTACCGATCCTGCTCCGGGCGATTCAAAGAAATTATTTTTCTTAGGCTTTGAAAACGGGTTGCTTACTTATGTAAACAATGGTTTCAAAGTACAGGCAGATGGTAGTTACCTGGATAACAACTGGCATCATGTTGCGATAGCAGTGAACCGCACTTCAGCCACAGGGCAGATTTTTGTAGATGGTATATTGAAGAAATATTTCAATACCCAGGCTTTAGGCGAAATTGCTGCAGCCTATACTTACCTGGGCGCCAGGGTATGGTATAACGCTGTTGACCCGGTTACCCCTCACTTCGACCAGTATTTTAAAGGCGAAGTAGATGGATTCCGGATTTGGAATACCTACCTGAACGAGGCATTTATTGATGCAAACAGTAATACACGTTTGAAGGGTGATGAGTTAGGATTAATGGTTTATTACCCGTTTGAGAAATATTTTGATTTTCAAAATAATAAGGAGATGGGCTTTACGCTAAGTGATATGAAGCTGCAGGATGATCCAAAAGTAAAGATCCCTGATGCAGTTGCCGTAAATGCCATAGAAAGTAATGACATGGCGCCAATTAAAGATCGTGGACCAGTGGATAATTTGAATTTCGATTTTGTAGTAAATAATGATGCACTGATCATCAATATGCTGGAGCCGAAACAGGCTATTGATAAAACCATTGTAACCTTCCAGGCGAAGAATGTACAGGACATGAATGGTAATTCACTAGTATCACCCATCACCTGGACAGCCTATATTGATCAGAACCCACTGAAATGGAGCGATGATGAGCTCAATTTATCCAAAGATGTTTATAAGCCGATGCAGTTTGAAACCTATATCGTAAATAGTGGTGGCAGTATTCAGCACTTCGTATTGGACAACGTACCCCGCTGGTTAACGGCAGACATTACGAGCGGTACTGTGGCTCCGGAAGGAAAACAAAAAATCACTTTTACTATTAATGATGGTTTGAACGTGGGCGCTTACGACGAAGTAATCTATGTGCGAAATGATAATGGAGAATCACAAGGCCTGGCCATCAATCTGAAAGTTAATGGTAAAGCTCCCGATTGGCAGGTAAATCCGGCCGATTTTCAATATAACATGACGATCTATGGTAAGATCCGTATTCAAAATATCTTTTCTGATGATAATGAAGATATGGTAGCGGCCTTTATAGATGGCAAATGCGTGGGCCTTGTACACAATGCCTATCTGAAGCAAAAAGACTTGTGGTATGTATTCCTTACAGTTTACAATAATTCAGCCTCTCTTACTGGTAATATTGAGTTCCGTGCCTGGGATGCCAGTACCGGAAAGATATACCAGGCAATTCCTTCCACATCTGGTATTAAATTCCTTAGCAATGCTATAATAGGTACTTCTGATGATCCTGTAATTTTCGACGGCCAGGAGATGATTTTTCAGAATTTGGAACTCAATAAAGGATGGAACTGGATATCTTTTAACCTGTACAGTCCTAACCTGAGCAGCGTAAATACCACCTTGGCTAATGGGATATGGGTACCTGGTGATGAAGTTAAAAATAATGATGTGGGAGCATTCGATCAATATTCTAACTCTATAGAATGGAAAGGATCGCTCACACGGAGTGGCGGATTTAATAATACCTCCCTCTATATGCTAAATACGGTCACTGCACAAAAAGTGAACATCAATGGAACCAGGGAAACGATTGACACAAAGCAGATTCCGGTTAAAGGCAACCGGTGGAACTACATCAGTTATTTGCCCCAGGTAAATATGACTGTAGAGGAAGCGCTTGCTGATTATACGGCTTCTGACCAGGATGTTATTAAATCACAAACGGGCTTTACAATGTATAGTTCCAGGAACGGTTGGGTAGGTAATCTTACTTACCTCGAGCCCGGTAAAGGCTATATGCTATATCGGAAAGTAAATACCAATACAAGCTTCGTTTACCCGACAATTGGAGGAAGTTTAAATATAGAGCGTGGGTCTGCGAATGCCGGTAATCAGTTTGAGCGTTTGAATTATTTGCAAGCTCCTGTTGCTAATAATTTCAGCTACGCGGATAACATGACCCTGATGGCAGGAGTGGAAGGTTTCTCCCTACGTTCAAATGATAAAATGCTTGTTTATGCTGGCAGTGAGCTTAGAGGTGAGGCCTTGCAGATAGAAAATCCGTTTACGAAAACAGGCACTTTCTTCTTTAATATTGCAGGAAATGAACAAGTGCCTCTTAGTTTCAGGATTGAACGAATGGGACAGGTAGTCGCACAAGCCGATTCAGTAGTAAGCTACAGGTCTAACAGTATCAGGGGAACTCTTGAAAAACCGGTTATGCTGCAATTTGGCTTGACCGGAATCGGTGTGAGTGTGTCACCGAATCCTTTCCGTAAACAAGTGTTTTTAAAAGCTGTTTTAACTCCTGGAGATCATGAGGTACAAATGTCAGTTTATGATGTTTCCGGTCATTCGATTGTTGTGTATGCCAAAGAATCAACCAGTGGCAAATACTACCAGAAAACCTGGGATGGAAGAAATAGCAATGGCTGGGAAAGTACTGCAGGCATTTATTTTATTCATCTTTTTATTGACAAGAAAACATATGTGTATAAGGTCATCAAACTTTAAATGAAAAATGAAAAAATACATTTTAGTAATAATATTACTTTTGATATTGACCGGCTTTGGTAGTTGCAAGAAACATAATGATACTGATAGCCTTACGCAAGTTCCCGCTCCCGACTGGACCATGGATACAACAGGTAAATATCCTCTTAGTATGACGGCTGTAGTACAGGTGTCGCCGGATATAACGCCAGATGTTTCGGAAACCGATAAAATAGGCGCCTTTTCCGGAGATGAATGCAGGGGTATTGGTACATTAGTCGGGACAGGCAATACATCTGTATTCTTTATACTGATACATGGCATCGCCTCAGAACAAAGTAAGATCAGCTTTAAATATTACAGTTCCCAAAGCCCACATATCTATAGAACAAATGCTTTTTTAGATTTTATAGTGGATGGTAATTATGGTACCGTGGACAATCCCGAAGTGCCGGATATGAAACAAGTGAAGTAGCAGGTTTTGACTTTGCCAGTGGAGCGAAAAGTTAACTATATGGAAAGACAGGGCCACTTTACGAGGGTGGGAAGGCAAAAGATCCTGACAGAAAAAAATATATGATACAGGCTCTGGTTTGCAACTTCTTTACATAGGGTCTGTTTTGAAATGCGCTTTCTTTTTTACAAAATCACCAAACAAAAAAGCGACAGTCTTCTCAATGTCTTCAATTGATAAAGATTTTTTTGCCTTTTTTGTTGCAGAGGTAAGTGTTTTTCTTTACCACAGAAGGAACGTTGACTAATTAAACAATTAAAAGGTTCTGTGTATGCAACATAATTGAAGACCAAAAATAAGATTCTAGTCTGTTGACCCTTTGATCTTTTTATCAAAAAGGAAAAGACTTTTACAAAAACGGTCGTTTTAAATGAAATCTATGATTACTTGCCAAATAACAAAACTTCATCCGGGCAACGAGTGCTAAGCATGAAGCCCTAATTGCAAATCTTCAATTTAGCATACCTTCATTTCCAAGAAAACCAAACAAAAGCCTTTAATTCCGGCACCGGAGATGTAAATGAAAACCTGGATTTCAGCATAGAAAAAACAACTATCGGAACAAACGTAAGCGGCTTTACCGCTATTGCTGACTGGGCATTCAACTATTTTCAACAGAAAAAAACAGGGGTAATGGGGGTCGCTTCACGAAACGGACTAAAACGTGCGTTAAGGATTTTTAACCTTTAGTTGCCTGGCTATTGTTATGTTGTTGCATAAGTCTTGAAATAGTAGCAGGATGCACGTTAAATAATCTTGCTGCAGAAGCGGCTGTCACTTTATCTTTTTTAACCATTTTCAGGATTTCTTTTTTCTGATCAGCTTTCAGCTTACTTCTTCTTCCACCGATTCTTCCTTGTAGCCGTGCTGCTTCCATTCCATTACGTGTTCGCTCTTTCAACATTTCCCTTTCAAACTCTGCAAAAGAGCCAACAATTTGCATCATCATTCTTCCTGCAGCATTGGTGGTATCAATAGATTCGGTTAAGCTTTTGAAGCCAGCCTCTTTTCTCTGAATTTTTTCCATCAACATCAGGACATCTTTCAATGAACGGGATAGTCTATCTAATTTCCAAACAATAACAATATCTTTTTTTCTTAACTGCTCCATCAGCTTACCCAGTTCTGGCCTATCCCATCTGCCGCCAGAAGCTTTCTCATGAAATATAAGTTCACAACCGGCATTTCTTAATGCATCAATTTGTGCCTTGTTGTCCTGGTCTTTTGTAGAGACCCGTGCATATCCTATTAGCATAGTTGCACAAACATATTGCAATCGGATTGTATTATGCAATATATTTACGCAACAACCAACTCCTTTATTTATCACAAGTTGATAAATGTTGCATAAAGGAACCTTTGTGCAATTGAAATCATTGTAACAAAAGGGGGAAACTACTTTTTAAGAAAACGGCCATTTTCGTAAAAATATAGAAACTATTAAAAATCCAAATATTCCTATTGTTTGGAATTCCGAAAACTTTAGGATTACTTGACGCAACCGGCAATTAAAAAACGAAGGAAATGACCATTGAAAATGAAGATGCTGTAAAATAAACAACTGCGTCTTATTCATAAATACAAACTTGTACGCTACTTCGACAAAACCCTACTTTTTATGCAGCAAATATCTTGGAGACATCATTATATACCTGAGTTCTATTTAAAAGGGTTTGCCAATGAAAATAATCAGTTTGCAATTTATTCGACAAGAGATAATAAATTTAAACAGGATGGAAAGCTATTCTCTCCTGAATCTCACTTTTTCAAAAAGCAGGACAATACAATAGATGATTTAAAAAAGTCGTTAACTGATTTGTTAGAGAAGCATTATGCAGAACTCGATTCAAAATTTGCGCCAATCTTTAATAAACTCAATGCCAAGTCATGTTCACATGATTATTGGAAGTAATAAAAATAAGTTGGAAGATATTGTTCGTGATATGAAAAGTTTTACATCAACAGCACTAAGGAAATCTATTCAGGAAAATATTCAGGAAAGTAGAAAAGAATGGATAATTTGGATGATGGAAAGGGCAGGAAAGAAAAATGGTAATAATAACGATTGGCAATTCTGGCAACAACATAACAAACCTTTAGAAATAAAAGCTCAGGAAATGTTTGATAAGACTGTTGAATATATTCACCTAAATCCAGTAAAGGCGGGGTTTGTAAGTAAACCGGAGGATTGGAAATATAGTAGTGCGAGAGATTTTTCCGAATTGAAAGGATTGATTGAATTAAATTTTAGTTCCTAATTACAAAGGCACAAGCGGACACTCAATAGAGGGAATTTGTTTGTTTACTGTAATTTAAAACCTGTGATTTTTTTCCTTCGACGGTGTTCCAATAAAAAGAAAATACCGTCGTCAATTAATCTATAATGATCAATTCCGTAAGCTTTTTGTGGGTCAATTACCTGGAAATACAGAACGTCATTAACTTCAACAGCAATATTATCTTTAGTGATACAGATTTGAGAAGCTATGTCCAGGGCTCATTCTTCAAGGTTTTGCTGAAGGC
>JBDTIC010000162.1:0-7182 GCA_039936595.1 Ginsengibacter sp.
AAAAGATTCAGGGGAAATAGTCGTAACAGGTCCCTAGTCTCAATCTAAAATCATCAACTTATAGCCAATACCACTGTAGCAATGGTTGATAAATGATTAAGATTGAAACTGATTCTACTGTTAACCTTGATTTAGAGGATACTTATAATGTTTCCCTGCCATTATCCGACAGTTGTTTGTTACTTCAATTTTCAGGGAACAATTTCATTCCGTTTTAAAAACTGAAATATTAAATGAAGGAATAGATTTTAGAGCGAAATATGAAGCAGCAGGGTCTATTGCTAATTGATTCATTATGAAAGAAGATTATAATTTATTAGCGGGAAATTATATTGTCATCAACATACTGGCGGAAATGAAAGCATTTATTGCCATTTGAGTAAATTTTTATTGAATGTTGGTAATTTACTATTGGTGATTTAACGATTGCAATAAGTGGGGCCAATCTTACAACAACCGTACCACGTTTTCATTTTGTAATTAAAGTAAATGGCAAATATATATTGTTGAGGTCGATTGTTAGCTATAATTAAATGCATTAAAGTAGAATTTAAATTCTTCAGGCGTTGTTGCATTTATTCTACGCTTATCTCAATTATGAGTAAAATTCAGCTCAGTAGATAATATGCCACCGACACTTTACTTTAGGTGAAATGGTTAGGAAACTCAACATCTCCCAATAAAAAATGAATTTATGCAAGGCACGAATAGAAAGTTGAGAAACAGAGAGACGTTGCGTCAAGGAAAAGTACCAACGCAAGAGAATATTTCTTGATCATAAGGCGGTTTAATTAAAAAGAAATTACGCCTGATCATATAAAACAGGTAACATTAAAAAATTTTTATTTTTAAAAATTAACATAAAATGGCATAAAGTATGTGACTTTTTCCAAACAAAATAAGTTGTTAATAAAAGAGGAATTAATCGTTAAATAATTACAAGTTATTTTAATTTTCAGACGCTTTTTAAAAACCATTTTACAGATTTCGGGTAGCTATTAGAAATAGTTGTTCAATTTCTTCTCAGTTGCGTTTAGCTACTCAAGCATGTTTTTCTTTCGCTACTTAAACATGTTTTTCTTTTACTACTTAAGCAAGTTTTTCTTTTGCTACTTAAGCACGTTCTTCTTGATGTTTAAAGTCCTGCTATCAGTGATTAACAATCCTGCTATCGGTAATTAACATTCCTGCTATCATTGATTAAAAATTCAATTGTTAATCAGGTGCCTCAGAAACAAAAAACTCAAAAAATAATATTAGTCTTAAAAATAACTCTAAATCTAAAATAACAACATATGGAAAATTCAAAACTACCCCGACTTGGTTTTGTGCTTTTGGTTGGCTTGCTCATTTCAACCGCGGGAACTGCGCAGAATAAAATACAGGGAACCGTTACAGACCAAAAAGGAACAGCTCTCATGGGAGCAACGGTGAAGGTAATAGGAACGGGCCTGGGAACGGCAACTGATGCCATGGGAGATTTCACTTTGGAAGTGTCGGATAATGCTAAACTGGAAGTGAGCCATATCGATTTTAAGACGCAGGAGATTACTGTAGGAAGTAAGAAAAATTTTACAATTCAAATGGAAGCATCTGCTACGGAGTTAAATCCGGTTGTGATAGTAGGTTATGGCACCCAGAGGTCAAAAGATGTAAGTTCGGCCATCGCTGTCATTTCCTCACAAGATTTTAACCAGGGAATTGTAACCAATCCGATAGAGCAAATACAGGGAAAAGTAGCCGGATTGGTAATCACTAATCCGGGGGGTGATCCTAATTCAAACCCTACAATAAGGCTTAGGGGGCAAGCCTCTCTCACAGGTGGACAGTCTCCATTAGTAGTCTTAGACGGAGTTGCTCTGGATGACCCTGGCCAAATTGCCAATATTCCACCCGGCGATATTGCTTCTTATAATGTGTTGAAAGATGCTTCAGCTACGGCTATTTATGGCTCAAGGGGCGCAAACGGAGTCATAATTATTAATACCAAAAAGGGAAGAGCAGGCAAGGCACAAGTTACTTATTCAGATTATATAGGGGTAGCTAAGATTGGCAAAACGTATGATATGCTGAATGCTGCAGAATGGAAGACAGCCGCAAGCCAATTTGGAGCAAGTGAGGCAACTATAACTAGTTTAGACAAAGGCGGCAATACAGACTGGACAAGAGGAGCTATTACCAGAACGGCAGTTTCTAATAACCATAACCTTAGTATTTCCGGGGGTACAGACAAGTTTACTTACAGTGGATCGGTTAATTATTCTAATCATCCGGGAATTGTTATAAACACTGGTAAAAATGAAGTGGGTTTACGTTTCAATGCAGATCAAAAAGCATTAAATGATAAGCTTGATGTACAGGTAGGTATTTTGAATACACAGACTAATAGAAAGCTTGTGGATCAATCTATCTTTACTTTCGGCTTCAGTACTCCTCCGGTTTATCCGATTTTTAATCCTGATGGGAGTTATTTTGCTTTCCAGGATAATTCGCAGGCCAATGCGGTAATGCATCAGATGGAACAGCTTAATGGTGCGAAAGAACATTTAACGATTATGCATGCTACGATCAATTATGAATTGGTTCCCGGTTTAAAATTAGGCGCTACAGGGTCACTCTCTTATTTTAATAATCAAACAGATTACTTCCAGCCTTCTTATCCTGTAGAAAATAATTTTAACAATGGAAGTAAATACAATGAAAACAGAGATTCAAGGAAAGGTGATCTCCATATTGATTATTCGCGCAGCTGGGGAAAGAACAACTTGTCTGCAACCGTAGTACACGAGTACAATGATTTTGTTTATGATAATTTCCAAGCTTCCGGTCAACAATACCCGGTAGAGCAAAATCAAAATAATGCGCTTGAAAATGGAAATACACTATTTAATGCTATCAATTCCTATAAGGAAGAATTTGAACTGGCTTCTTTTTTAGGCCGTATTACTTACAATTTTAACAGTAAATATTATCTGGATGCCAGTTTTCGCCGTGATGGGTCTTCAAAATTTGGTGTCAATAACAGATGGGGTAATTTCCCGGCCGTTTCTGCGGCCTGGCGGATAAGCGGAGAAAATTTTATGAGCAATGTAAATTGGATCAATGATCTTAAAGTAAAGGCAGGTTATGGTGTGACGGGTAATCAAGATGCGATAGATGCTTACCGCAGTCAGCAACTTTTAGGAAGCGTGGGCCGGTTTTATGATGCTGGTAGCTCTAGTTATCCCTTAGCGTACGCACCGACGCAAAATGCTAATCCTGATTTGAAATGGGAAGAAGTACATGGTGTAAATATTGGTTTAGATTTTTCTTTATTCAATAACCGTCTGAGTGGGAATGTTAACTGGTTTCACAATAAAACCAAAAACCTGTTGTATAATTACGCCGTGCCGGTTCCACCCTTTGCCGTAAATACAATTTTGGCAAATGTAGGAGATTTGTTGAATAAAGGAGTGGAAGTACAACTGAATGCTGATATCATAAAAAAACAACATTTTGGTTGGACTCTAAATGGACAGATTACTTTTATTAGGACAGAAATTACCAGCTTGTCAGGTACCTACGCAGGATTCAAGGTTTCCACAGATAATATTGCAGGTGGTGAAGCGCAAGGTCGCGGTTTAACTGATTATCCGATCACCTTCCTGAAAGTGGGTTTCTCACCCTTTACTTTTTTCCTTCCGCATTATTTGGGAGTGGATGATAATGGAAGTCAGTTATTTGCCGATGGCAAAGGTGGTAAAGTAACGCAGGGTAGCCTGAACACGAGTATGTATAATTATATTAATCCGGCTCCTAAATTCAGTTATGGCATCACCAATGCCTTTAATTACCACAACTGGGGATTAAGTTTTTTCTTACGTGGTGTTGTAGGACAAAAAATATTTAACAATACCCTGATGGTTGTTAGCAATGTTACCCGGCTTCCGGGAAATAATATTTCTAAAGTAGGATTGACCAATGGTATTAAAGACGCTCCCGTAGCTTCAGACTTGTGGCTGGAAAAAGCATCTTATCTGCGGCTCGATAATTTTTCATTATCTTATTCTTTTAAAAATATTTCTTTCTTCCAAAGCCTGCAGGTTTATGTTGCCGGAAACAACCTTTTTGTGATTACACATTATAAAGGATTTGATCCGGAAATTCGTGTTACGAACAGTAATGAAGCTTATATTGATGCCATTAATGGATCAGACGTTAATGTCATTACCGGAACCGGATCAGATGGGTATTATCCAAAATCACGATCTCTTTCTTTTGGTGTAAATGTTACTTTTTAATGAATAATATTTCTTAACTAACTATAATTCCTATTAATATGAAAAATATGAAACAGAATAATTTTTATAAAAGCATTGCAGGTGTACTTACTGCATTAATAATGATCACTTCCTGTACTAAGTTGGACCAGCATGTTTATAGTGTTGTTCCTCAGCAAGATTTTTGGCAAACTCCACAACAGATTAAAGCTGGAATTGCGCCAGGTTATCGGGCATTGACTGCGATTGGTTGGGGAAGTTTGTTTCAACTGGTTGAAAATTCATCTGACGAAGCAATTACCCCTACAAGAGGAGGTGACTGGTTCGATGGTGGTGAATGGCAAGCTCTATGGAAGCATACATGGACATCAACTACTTCTCAGATGAATGGTGCATGGAATAACATTTATACTGGTATTGGGCGTATCAACTTTGCACTCAATTCTTTAGATAACCTGAAAGAGAAACCTGATAATATTGCAAGTATAAATGCTGAATTAAAAGTATTACGCGCTTATTTTTATTATTTGGCTATGGATTTGTATGGAAATGTTCCGTTAGTTATTGACCTTAACACCAATCCTGATTCCGTAACAAATAGCTCCCGGCAACAAGTTTATACTTTCATTGAAAAGGAAGTAAAAGATAATATTGCAATGTTGTCAGCTAATGTGAATGCGTCCACTTATGGAAGAGTAACTAAATGGATGGGTTTTTCACTGCTTGCTAAGTTGTACCTTAATGCACAGGTTTATACAGGTACAGCCCATTGGCAGGATTGTATAAACGTTTGTGATTCTATTATGGGAGCTGGAATTTATAGTTTAGCACCGGAATATTTTGATAACTTTTCACCTAATAATGATGCATCGCCGGAAAATATATTTGTGGTGCCTTTTGATAAGGTTAATATTACTGGCAATAGCTTTGAAGTAAGAACCTTGCATTATCAAAGTGGGGCTCAATTTGGGACTAGCGGTGGGGGCAATAATGGTACTTGTTCCTTAAATCCTTTTTATCAATTATTTGATACTACTTCTGTTTATTCAACTAAGGCAGGCAATGTTTATCGTACTTATCTTGATCAACGCTCGGGGCAGTGGCAGATCGGTCAGCAATATAATACACGCTATCCCTATCCACCGGATAAAAATATACTGTATAAAGCTGCGGATCCCTCTTTAAAATTAACTGACGTCGCAACGGGGCTTGATTTGATATTTACGCCTGATTTAGATACCATTTCCAGTCCGGCGGCCAGTTTCCGTATGGCGGGAGTAAGAAGTATCAAATATTTTCCCGCACCGGGAAATCTCGGTAACCAAAGCAATGATATAGTTCTGTTCAGGTATGCGGACATTTTGCTGATGAAAGCGGAATGTGAAGTTCGTTTAAATCAAAATCTGCCTGATGCTTTAGCCCTTGTTAATCAGATCAGAGAACGTGCTTATAGTGGAAATATAAGTCATGACTGGACAATAGCTGACGTTACTTTAGATCATATTTTAAATGAACGCGGCAGGGAATTAGCCTGGGAAATGAGGAGAAGACAGGACCTTATTCGATATGAAGTAGCCAGTAGTAAGCCTTATTTTAGTGCAGCCAGAATCCCTGATAAAAATGAAGATCCTTCAGACGGGCATCTGCTCATTTTTCCTATACCGGCACAGCAAATTTCAGCTAACTCTAATCTGAAGCAAAATCCAGGATACTAATTAATAATATAAAAAGGTAGGATATGTTTATATGTAAAAAGACGTTCACATGGCTACTGCTTTTAAACTGCTGTTTGTTTTTTAATAAGGCATTTGCCCAGCAGTCTAACACTTTAACTCCAAAAGAAAAAGCAGACGGATGGCAACTTTTGTTTGATGGCAAAGATTTAATAGGATGGCATTCTTACCTGGAAAAAGAACCGGGAAAAGCTTGGGAGGTCCAAAATGGGCTAATCGTACTCAACAAAAATTCAAAAAGTGTTCATAAAGATTTTGCAGATTTGGTAACTGATGCTGAATATGAAAATTTCGATCTTAAACTGGAATGGAAAATGGAACCCTGCGCTAACAGTGGCGTTATGTTCTATGTAAACGAATCTCCGCTATATAAAAACACATATGAAACAGGACCTGAAATGCAAATTACTGATTTGTCCTGTCTTTATACTTCCGATCACCATACTATTAGTGATAGCCGGATTCATCTCCATCGTGCAGGCGCACTTTATGATCTGGCTCCTGCAGACACAGAGTGGGTAAACCCAGCGCCCAAATGGAATGAATATGAAATTATTGCCAATAATGGACATGTCCAATTATTTCAAAACGGACATAAGGTGGTTGATGCCAAATTTTGGGATTACCCCTGGTGGAAACTTATCTCACGCACTAAGTTTCACCAATGGCCGGATTTTGGCACATTTCGAAAGGGGCATATTTCTTTTCAAGGTACAGAAGATGGTAAATTATGGTTTCGAAATATTAAAATAAAGACATTTAGATTTGGTCCTGCCGGCTAAATAAAGTTTTATTATTCATCTTTTGCAATACGTGATGTGGCTTAACATTGCGTTCGATAAATATAAAAACAAAAATAAATAACATAGGAATGAAAGAATTAATTGGCAGGCGGGAGTTTATAAAAGATTCGGCTTTAACTGCGGCAGCCTTTACTATTGTACCCAGGCACGTATTAGGTGGTAAGAAACATGTAGCTCCAAGTGATAATTTATATATCGCCTGTGTGGGATGTGGTGGTGAAGCGCAAAACGATATTGAGCACTATGCTTATGCGCCCAATAAAAATGCAGTCATTGCATTTCTTTGCGATGTCGACGACCGCAAGTCTGACCCACGCAGGAAGGAATTTCCGAATGCAGGATTTTATCACGACTGGAGAGAATTGTTTGATAAAGAACATAAAAATT
>JBDTIC010000163.1:0-2833 GCA_039936595.1 Ginsengibacter sp.
CAGCCTTTTTATATTGGGATATATCAATGAATTTATCCATCGTCTTCGTGGTCGTGTAAGTGGTATCGGCGCTATTGTGTTTGTAACGGGTTTTGTTGTGCAGGAAATTATGCTAATGCTCCAGGGACTGGAAGCTATGAATGTTGAACCAATACGATCTGCTAACATTATTTTGTATTATTGTGCTATAATGATGGCGGCAGGCCTTATCTGGATTACTATTGGCATCATAAGGACACAGGAATATGAAACTACTCATCAGGAAGCAGTTAAAAAATATTAGTACCCTTGGCTTAGATTTTGCAATTGATTTCGTTTCCTAAACATGGGGATGATAATAATCATTTTGTTTCACGACGGTCATCATTTTTTTTGCTGATGACTTCTTTTAAATTTGTTAGAAAAATATGAAAAACATATTAGTGCCTATTGATTTTTCGGATACATCCCTGAATGCTATTAATTATGCTGTTTCCCTTGCAAATGAATTTAATGCGGGCTTGACTTTAGTGCATGCATATACCGGCACATCCGCTTTTGACGAAAGCCCGGAAGCCACTGTTCATAATTCCCTGGAAGAACTGGAAGATGCCAATGAGAAATTCCTGGAAAAAAAAATGGAAGATTTTTCTAAAAAGTTTACAGTTAATATTGATCATTTGGTAAAAAAGGGTAATCCTATAAAAGTAATTAATGAGGTTACCCAAAAAATAAAACCAGAATTAATAATAATGGGCATGAAGGACAAAGGTGAAAGCAATTCAATCTTCGGAAGCACCACCACTTCAATAATTGATAAAACTTCTATCCCGATTTTAGTAATTCCTTTTAAAACCAGTTATCAGGCTATAGGCACAGTAACCCTGGCATCCGATTTTAAAAATGAAAAATTGCTCAGCAATTTCGCTATTCTGGAACAATTTGTTTCCAGGTTTAATCCATTCATACAAATATTAAATGTACAGACGAATCCTTCCGGCCAGACTGCCAAAGAAATTGCTGATAAAATGAGTGCCGGACTTCGGTGGGATAAGCAAAACTATTCTTTTAATATAATAAAGGAGAATGACATTGAGGAGGGCATCAATAAATTTCTAAATCAACACCCTGCTGACTTGCTGGTGATGGTGGCAAAAGAACATAGTTTTATAGAACAGGTGGTTGGTTCTTCTCACACAAAAAAAATGACCAAACAGACGGAGATACCATTATTGGTTCTACATGAATAGTCTACAATAATTGTCATTAACAAGCCGGTATATTATATTAACATGGATCTTATTGTGATAAATTAAATTATTGGAAATCTCCATATTGACGCACTTAATTGCATTTCAGGTGTTCAAAATAGGCGTTACCAACGAAATCCAAAAATACATACTATCATAAATCTTACCTCTATATTGTACTTTTGCGCACATTAACCAACAATAAATCATAATAAATGAAAGATCTTTTTGAAAATATGAAAAAAGATGCGGGTCCTATAGGCGCACATCTTCAAAAAGCTCATGGCTATTTTGCATTTCCCAAATTAGAGGGTGAGTTAGGCAATAGGATGGTTTTCCGGGGAAAAGAAAAGATTGTATGGAGTCTTAATAATTATTTAGGAATGGTAAATCATCCGGAAACGAGAAAAATAGATGCTGAAGCGGCTGTAAGGTGGGGAATGGGCAACCCGATGGGTTCCCGTATGATGAGTGGCAATACGGCTCTCCACGAAGAACTTGAAAGAGTACTAGCTGATTTTGTAAGTAGAGAGGATGCGATGCTGCTCAACTTTGGATACCAGGGAGTAATGAGTTGTATTGATGCTTTAGTAAACCGGCATGACGTAATTGTTTATGATGCCGAAGCGCATGCTTGCCTGATAGATGGAATCAGGATGCATTTGGGACATACCTTTAAATATAAGCACAACGATGTAGCTGACTGTGAAAAACAATTGCAACGCGCAGTAAAAATTGCTGAAAAAACCGGTGGCGGAATATTGGTCGTGACTGAAGGCGTTTACGGAATGAGTGGTACCCAAGGGAAAATAAACCAGATAGTCGCTTTAAAAGATACCTACAATTTCAGAATTTTAATAGATGACGCTCACGGATTTGGCTCGATGGGTGCTACCGGGGCAGGTACAGACGAAGAGCAAAATTGTCAGCAGGAAGTGGATCTCTACTTCAGCACCTTCGTAAAAAGTATGGGAAGTATAGGTGCGTTCATCAGCGGTCCGACAGATATAATTAACTATTTGCGGTATAATGTACGATCACAAATATTTGCAAAGAGTCTTCCGTTGATCGTTGTGGACGGTATGCTCAAGCGCATGGAGATGTTGAAAACCATGCCTGAATTAAAAACTCAACTTTGGCACATAGTAAACAGGCTTCAGAAAGGATTAAAAGAAAAAGGATTCGACATAGGAAATACCAACAGTCCTGTAACACCTATTTATATGAAAGGCGGCCTGCCGGAAGCTACTAATATGGTGGTTGACTTGCGTGAGAATTATGATATTTTTTGTTCTGTAGTTGTTTTTCCAGTTATTCCGAAGGGGCAGATTATTTTTAGAATTATACCCACTGCAGTGCATACTGATGAAGATGTTGACATCACCCTAAAGGCTTTTGAGGAAACAAAGAAAAAATTGGATGCGGGGTTATATAAGGCCGAAGACATTCCGAATATGGCCGACACCGGTTATGGGTTAAAGGGTGAATTATAAAAAACCGGGCAACCAAATTGCCCGGCATCATTAAAAACCTTAACCATTTAATCTTAAAATCAAAACCTACTATTAAGTCGGTTGTTGTCATAAAATAGTTGCTTATGGTCA
>JBDTIC010000164.1:0-3272 GCA_039936595.1 Ginsengibacter sp.
AAACAGTTATTTTAAAAAGTGAAAATACAATTATGTTTCGAAAATGTTAAAAATATTTTCACTTATTTAATTTTGAATGAATTATTTACTCTAGGGGCGCACATTGATGAGATAAAAATTGGATCCAATTGACGTAATACCATTCGTTAGTTTGATAAATAGAAATATTATAATCTATAAATTTGCTCTACAATATGCTGATTCAATACAAAGAAAATTCCTTACACGCGGATATGAAATATTGTTGGGATGCATGGCAGTACCCTATGCTAATCATAATGATTTTAAAAGTTTGCTTAACATGCTTTTTCGATGCTTGTTGTTCGCCAGTATATAACGTGAGATTTTAATTTAAATCTCTAATCAATTTTTTTTAGAGATTAATATTTCCGGCGATAGGTCACATAATGCTTAATTTCCACACCTTCTAATTTCCTTAAACTGTGGAGGTGACTCCTTCCTCTTCTTAGTCCAAATAGTCTGACTCTCACCGAATTCAGCTCAGGTAAAGAATAGCCTGAAATATTGAATTGCCGGGTCTTTTTAATTCCAAATCTTTTGTCGCATGATTGAATCATGACTCCGTGTTTCTTTCGCAAAAGATCTCCATAAACCGCCGCCTACTACCCAAATCCATTAAGGCGTGTCATTTTAAAAAATTCGCCGGTTGTTTTGTATTTCTGTTCTATTTGATTAAAGATGTAAGTAATAAAATAATAAGTATATGGTTGATCATTGACCATACTGATCTAACCTACTTTATTAGCTTCTCGTTTTTTAGGATGAATCAGTAGTATATGCACCTATCAGTTTTTTGCACTTATTAATTTATACACTTTTCCATCGGCTTTGGTCAGTATATATAATTCTCCTTTTTCATCACGGCCAAACCGGATTTCTACTCTATCGTTTCCACATAGCTGCTTAAGTGTCTTTTGAATCCCGTTTACAGAAACCCTCCATTCTTTTATAGTTGCCTGTTTTCCTTGCTTTATATCTGCCAGTTCTATAAAAAAGAGCCTGCCGGATGATATATCGCCAAAAAGGAACTTTCCTTTCAATTGAGGTATACTGTTACCCCAATATTCAAAACCACCGGCAATAGCGGCAACGTGTCCTTCATGATCATATTGAGCAATAGGGTAAGTGACATGATAATTGCTATCGTTAGATGGAAGGGAATAAACCTTAGTCAAATTACCATAAGGATTTAACACAAAGGTACCTTCCCGGATTGGCCAGCCATAATCGTGACCTGGCATAATGAGATCTATCGATTCAATATTCCCTCCCCCAATATGACTCACTAACATCTCACCCGTCTTAGTCCACGTAATGCGATGTGGATTTCTGAAGCCCCATGCATATATTTCTTTGACCGTTTGAATGTCCTTGCTTTGAGCAAATGGATTATCCGGGGGAATACCGTATTGGTGATTGGCACTGTTGTTTCCCTTAGGGTCTATACGCAGGATAGTACCCCAAATTTTATGTTTGCTATGGGCCAGGAAAGGGTACCCCCCATCAACGCTACCTCCTTCACCCACACCTAAATACAACATACCATAATCTTTATCCCCTGGAGTCGCAAGGGGATTGAAAGTAATCTCCTGAAAACCATGAATGGGAGATGGCATATTCACTCTTAATAATTCCCGGCTTGAACCAGAAAAGGTAGCTGCCCCGGGGGTTTTCGTTTGCCATTCGGTGAGTACCCATTGCATAGCAACCTTAATAGTATCTGCAAAACTAAAATCAGCCTTCCCTGAACCTGCGGCTTCTGTATGGGTCGTGTATAAAAGCCCGTTTTTTACGAAATCCGGGTGAAAGGCAAAACTGCCAAACCCTGTTCCCAGTCCAGGTTGGTTAATAAATTTGGGCTTTAATTTTTCCATATCCATGTACACTTCGGGTTTCTTGTCTTTCATTTTGTAAAGTTTCCCCCGTAGATCCAGGATGAAGATATTACCGGTGTTTGGTTCGCAATCAAGTTTCGTAATCCTTGTAAGAGGCAATTTCCCCTTAGTACTTGATGCGGGTATCACTGTAAACAATTTAAGTTCCACGACGAGATTCGAAAGCTCAATAGTATCAGGTATAGGGTTAGTTAATGCCAGGCCGCTGTCATTCAATACAGAGTGATCCTGCTTCTTATGTGTATTTAAAAAAGCGATGACATCATTTACCTCTTCATCCGAATAGGTAGCAAAGGATGGCATTGCTACTCCGTATTTTTTATGTAATTGTACAGCCCGCACATCTCCTGAATCAATCATCTTTTGTGAGTTCCGTATAAAATGACTGATCCAGTCAACCGGAACTTTATCCGTTATTCCTGCTAACTGCGGGCCGATAGCATCCTGCCGGAAATTGTGGCACCCACTGCAATCTTTCGTAAAAGTAGCTTCACCTTTTGCCACAGATGTTGAATCTGAAGATATTCCATTACTATCTGTAAAGTTACCTTGGTGGCAAGAGATGAAATAGATTAGGACGACCAAAGAAATGAAAAACATTAGTATCACTTTCTTCATGATTTTTAACACGGGTTTGAAATTTAAATTGTTCTTTTCTCTGTTTTGCAGCTATCGAAAAAAAGGGAAAAATAAGAATACAAAATTGGACAAGCATCCGCACCCAACCTGTCCTGTTGAAGTTATTTTTAATTGAGGGGCTTTGGTGATATTTACTTATTTATTCTAAAATGTTCTCTCATCACCTTTGCATAATCGGCAAATGCTACCTCAGGCCCGGCGATGTCCGGATGCCATAATTTCTCCCACTCAAAACTGTAATAACCCTTATATTGATCCTTTGCAAGAATATCTATTGCTTCAAAAATGGGGGTATTGCCTTTCCCCAGCAGCGCCGGCTGCTCTTCGTTACCCGCAATAGCCAGATCTTTTATATGTGTGTGGTGAACATATTTCCTGAGTCTTCCATATACTACGGCGACGGGTTCTTTGGTAACTGACCACATATTTACAATATCCCATACCAGGCCAACATTGGGTTGCCCCACTGAACGCATGATCCTTTCAATATCTTCAGATTGAACGATGTCCCCATGGGTTTCCATCAGGACAGTAACGCCTGTGCCTTTTGCATAATCTCCTAACTCTTTTAAGCCCTCTATAATAAGATCAATCGTTTGGTCTTTGCCCTGGTCCTTTGGAATCTTGTTGGGGAAAACCCTTATATAAGGGCAGTGTACGTGCTCTGCCAGTTGAATGAAGCTCTTTGCTTCGTCCAGGTTCTTTTTTCTTGTAACG
>JBDTIC010000165.1:0-4064 GCA_039936595.1 Ginsengibacter sp.
GGGCAACAAAAATAGATATAATCCCATTATGGATTTTGTGAAGAATGTTAAAGAATTGTATGTACCCGTTTAAAATCAAATTTATTAATGTTTGTATTAAAAAAAACCTGGTATTCGGCTAAATTGATTGGTTGTGTTTTATTTTTGACATCATTCGTGTTACTTTTTTCTGAAGGAGGTTTTTCCCAGTCTTCGAAGAAGATAAAAACAATAATAATAGATCCGGGCCATGGTGGTGAAGATAATGGAGCCAGTGGCGAGTATGAAGGAACTTTGGGCTCCAAAGAAAAAGATCTCACGCTTGCTATTTCAATGAAACTCGTTGACGTTCTAAAGAAAGCAATGCCTGATGTAAACGTAATTCCTACCCGCACCACGGACGTGTTTATGTCAGTTAGAGAAAAGGCTAAGTTTGCCAACGACCATCATGGTGATTTATTTGTATGTATTCATGCCGATGCCGTTACATTAAAAACAGGATCCAGGATAATCGGCCACCGAACTGAAACTTATCACACGACTAAATATGTAGGCAAGGGTAAAAGCAGGAAAAAGATAGTTACTAAGCATACCCGCGAAGTGCCTATCCGGCAATATTATAAAATCCCTACAACCCGTAAAGGTACAAGTACTTTGATATTGTCAGCCCGACAAACCAATGATAAGATAAAAGCTTTGGAAGAAGGTGAGTTAGGATTTAATACCGAAGACAACGATAGTACAGTAAACATTAATTATGACAGTCCTGAATATAAAGCCAGTGCTCTCTTATATTCACAAAATTATTTTAAGAAAAGCTATCAGCTCGCGTCTTTGGTGCAGCAGGAAGTTGCAAAAACGGGGAGAAATGATCTGGGTGTATGGCAACGCCAAAAGGGATTGTGGGTGTTGCATGCAACGCAGATGCCCGCTGTATTAATAGAAACGGGATTTGTTGCTAACTATGACGATGAGCGTTATCTCAATAGTGAGAAAGGTCAGCAGGAAATTGCGGAGGCGATTACTAAAGCTCTTATAACTTATAAAAACCAGGTAGGGGGTGCTAAGGCCGTTGCCAGTTCGCCGACACAGAGTGATCCAAAATAAAACCCGGGTATAAAGCGTGGAATTCTTCATTTCTCGTTTATAGCGATATTCACTTAGTTATTGACTGCCAATTAACTTTTACTATTTTCGCAGAGTCAAATTTTAGAAATATTGTTTAAACCCCTTATTTTTTCGACCGAAATAAGCCCAGATGAAACGAATATGATGGTAAGTAACTACACAGAGGTATGGAAAAACAAGGTGCCATCATGTGAGCTCCCTGCCCATCCGGTTAAGGGAGCATTTGTCAACTCAAAAAAGATACTTTTCAGATGAAAATTAATAACGAAACTAAAATAGGCCTTTTGGCAATAATAGCTATCGGACTACTGGTGATAGGATTTAATTTCTTGAAAGGAAAAAGTGTATTTAAAACCGATCGTATTGTTTATGCCGTTTACCAGGATGTGCAGGGTTTAGCCAAATCTAATCCGGTAATGATCAACGGTTTACAGATTGGCAGAATTGTAAACCTTGATGGCGGACAAGATATGAAAAGGATAGTAGTAACGGTTTCACTTTCCCGCGATGTAAACATCCCCGATAATTCACTTGCGGTTATTAACCCTAATCTACTTGGAAGCCCAACCCTTGAAATTAAATTGGGAAATGCAGGCAATTATTTAAAAAATGGAGACACACTACTTACTACTCTTAGTACCGGTGCATTTGATGAGGCGTTAAAATTGATCAACCCCGTTTTATATGAAGTAAAAAATGCTGTAAAATCGCTCGACTCAGTACTTACCACTATTACTAGTGTTTTTGATACGCGTACCAACAATAATATTCAAAGTATTTTATCAAATGTGAACCTTGCAACAGCTTCCTTCGTTACTACATCAGAGTCATTGCAACATATGATGGACTCTCAAAATGGGGCATTGGCTAAGTCGTTGAATAATGTAAATTCGTTTACCGCCAACCTGAATTCCAATAATAAAAAAGTCGATAGCATCCTTGAAAATTCAAAGGTATTCTCACAAAAGCTTTCCGAAATTGATCTGTCAAAGACTCTTGATACCTTAAATGCAGCGATCAACAGTTTTAAAGCAGGTGCAGAAAAGATAAACAGTAAAGACGGATCTCTTGGACTACTCCTAAATGATAAGAGTTTGTACGATAATCTGGAATCTACTACTAATAAGATCAATATTCTTTTAGATGACATCAGGGTTCATCCGAAACGGTATGTCAATATTTCCGTATTTGGAAGAAAGGATAAGGGTAATTATATAACTGCCCCACTTATTGACGATACTTTAAAAGTGGCTAATCCATAACATGTCTCTAACGACAAAATACCTGTTACTATTTTTTTTTTTTAATGATGGCAGGTTCTTCATTCAGCCAGGTAGTTCCCCCTCCTCAGCCAACGGCAGATACTGCAATAAGAGAATTTGAAATTATCCGCGGCCCCAGCATGCGCGCAATCAGGATTGATTCTTTGACGACGCTTCAAACCATTGCAGGTGGAGCAGTTATTAAGCAGGGCACCACTATTTTCCATGCCGATAGCGCCGTGGTAAATCCCACCACACATGAAATGGAAGCATTTGGCAATATTGAGATCAACCAGGCAGATACCGTACATACCTACAGTCAATATCTCAAATATCTTGGTGTAGAAAAAATCGCTTATCTGAAAAATAAAGTAAAACTTACTAACCATAGCGGAACTCTATTTACTGATGACCTTGATTATAATCTTCAGACAGGAATCGGGAATTTTCACAATGGGGGGAAAGTAATAGAAGGTAAGAGTGTTATTACCAGCAGAGAAGGAACTTATTACGACGACACCAAGGATATTTATTTTAAGAATAACGTGAAGCTTGATGAGCCATCTAAACATATTCGTGCCGATTCGTTGTTATATAACATGCGAACTCGAAAATCTGATTTCATTAGTGAGACCTATATCAAAACGCCCGAAGTAGAGATCAAAACTGCTCAAGGCACCTACGATCTTAACACGGGTGATGCCTTCTTTACCAGCCGCACTACTGTAAAGGATAGTAGCGACCGGTTATATTCTGCCAATACCATGGCCATGGAGAACAAAACCGGAAATGCACAGTTGGAGGGAAATGCGGTCATCATTGATTCAGCCGGGGGGTATACCATCCTGGCGAACCAGATTTTTATGAATAAAAAAAATAATTCATTCCTCGCGACCAGGAAACCGGTACTGATAATTAAGCAAAAAGATGACAGTACTTATGTGGCTGCAGATACTATTTTTTCAGGGTTTACTACGTTTGTAAATAATAGTAACCAGGTGTTACACAAAGACAGCACCATCAATGTGAATGTAAAAGAGAATGAGAAAGTTCAGCAAACTATCTCCGGCGATTCGCTTTATAAAACCTGGGCTATATTACAGGAAGAAAATATCAAAGCAAAAACTAAATTTTCGTTAACTGATACGTCCAGAATATTACCATCTGTTAGTGAACTGAACAAACAGGAAAAAGAAAAGATTGTAATACCCGCGCGTGATACGTCGCAGCCTGTTACCCAACCAAAAGCACGTAAGGGCAGGAGGCTGAGGAAAAAAGCTGAGATTCAAAAAGAACAGCAGGTTAAAAGGCAGCAAGCGGATTCTGTATTAGTGAAAAATAAGCCGGTAATAAGGGATACACTCACTAAGCCCAAAGAAAGCTTATCGCCCGGTGAAGACTCTTTGTCAGGGAAGAGGCGGTCGTCAATGGATTCTTCTTCCGTAGATTCTATAAAAGCAGAGAAAACAAAAGATGTTCTAGATAACCTGAAGAATGAGGCAGCAGGGTCCAAGGATTCTGCCAACAAATCTGATACTGCGATAAGATATTTTCTCGCCTTTCATCACGTAAAAATATTCAATGATTCATTGCAAAGCGTTTGTGACAGCATGTTCATTTCTTCCAAAGATTCTGTTTTCAGGCTGTATTATGATCCCGTAGTGTGGAGTGGGCATTCACAAATCGCCGGAGATA
>JBDTIC010000166.1:0-8937 GCA_039936595.1 Ginsengibacter sp.
AAGTTAACCTTTGTGCAATTTCTTCCAACGCGTTTAGAAATTTTGAAATGTCTTTTTTCTCTATCGGGACAAAACCCTTGTATTTTTCTGATACAAGAATTGTGTTACTATAAAAGGGATGTTGGGATATTGCTTTGTCTAACAATATATATTTTTGAGCATGTCCCTGAAAAGAGCTGCAAATAATAACCAACACAAGAATATATTTCATTAAAATTTTCAGCTTTTTATTTGTATTCACCAAAGACATCACGAAGGGTATTTGAAATTTCACCAAGGGTGCATAAGTTTTCTACTGCATCAATGACTACAGGCATCAGATTTTCATTATTAGTTGCATTAGCTTTTAATTTTACCAAACATTTTGCTACTTTGTCGTTATCTCTTTTCTCTTTCAATATTTTTATCTTATTCATTTGTATTAACCGGATGCCGTCATCTACCTTGAAGGAGGGCGGAGTTACCTCGTCTCCTGAGGTAAACGCATTTACCCCCACTATTATTTTGTCCTTTGAGTCAATATCACGCTGATACTTGTAAGCGCTTTGTGCTATTTCATTTTGCATAAATCCCTCTTCAATGGCCTGGACACTTCCTCCCATAGTATCAATTATGCCCATTAATTCCCAGGCTTTCTGCTCCACTTCATCAGTTAGATTTTCAACGAAATAACTTCCAGCCAAAGGGTCGGCAGTATCTGCAACGCCTGTCTCAAAGGCAACAATCTGTTGGGTTCTTAGGGCAATCCCTGCTGCTTCTTCTGTTGGTAAATTTAGCGCCTCATCGTAGCCATTTGTATGCAGGCTTTGTGTGCCGCCAAGTACAGCAGCTAATGTTTGCAACGTAACACGGCTGATATTATTTAATGGTTGTTGAGCAGTAAGCGTACTTCCTCCTGTCTGTGTATGAAAGCGCATCATCATGGCTTTTTCATCCGTGGCTCCCAATTCTTTCATCATGGTTGCCCACATCCTGCGCGCAGCCCGAAACTTGGCTACTTCCTGGAAAAGATTATTATGTGAATTAAAAAAAAAGGATAATCGTTTGCCAAAGATATTGATGTCCAATCCTTTTTGTAGCGCAGCTTTGACGTACGCCTTTCCATTACTAAGCGTAAAAGCAACTTCCTGCACTGCCGTACTACCCGCCTCGCGGATATGATATCCTGAAATGGAGATGGTGTTCCATTTGGGAAGTTCCTTACTACACCATTCAAAAATATCGGTAATGATACGCATTGAAGGTTGCGGAGGATAAATATAGGTGCCACGCGCGGCATATTCTTTTAAAATATCATTCTGGACGGTACCCTGCAATTGTGAAAGATCTGCTCCTTGCTTCTTAGCAATGGCCACATAAAATGCTAATAGAATAAAAGCGGTGGAATTAATGGTCATTGAAGTGGATATATCTTTTAGCCGAATTCCCGCAAACAAGGCTTCCATATCTTCGATAGAATCAATAGCTACACCTGCTTTTCCCACTTCGCCTTCTGCTAGGGGATGATCGCTGTCATACCCAATTTGGGTGGGAAGATCAAATGCTACACTCAAACCACTTACGCCTTGAGAAATAAGATAATGATACCTTTGATTGCTTTCCTCAGCAGTACTAAAGCCAGCATACTGGCGCATCGTCCATAATTTTCCCCGGTACATATCCGCCTTTACACCTCTGGTAAACGGAAATTCTCCTGGTATGTCTTCAGCAAATTTTTTGGGCAAATCCTGGGAAGTGTAAACCGTCTTTATCTCAATCCCTGAATCAGTTTTTATTTTTTTCATTAGAATTTCTTAAACTAATTCTATTCATTACATTAATTTTTTCGCTTCAAAATTAATGGCTTCAAGAACGATATTATGCAATGATGCATTAGAATTATTAATCAGGTAATCGACGATGTGTTTATTTAAATCCATACCTGACGCATTTGCAGGGAGGGTAGAAGCAAGCTGATTAACGATATAAATATTTTGTTCTTTGAGGTTGTTTACCGCTCTCCATACTTCTGGCGAAACATAAATTTGTTGAGAAAGGTTGTAATCGTATTCCTGTTTTATAGAATCTATGAGCGACATCTGCATTTGCCTGGATGATAATCCTGAATTACTGATACGTGATAATAAATTTTGAAATGAAATCCTTTCAGCAAGTAAAGTAATGCGTTCATACGCCTGCAGGCGTAGTTTTATCATTTCCGGCTCTGTACCTTTCCTTTCTCCGAATTGCTTTTTCATTGTTGACAATTCCGTTAGTATCCATACAAAAAACAGTAAGAGAACCAGGGAGACAATTATAATTATGGTTTCAAATGTTGACATTTTTATAATTTACAGACAAAAATAATCATTCCGTTAGTAAAGGTTGTAATTTCGTAAAGCAGTTAAAACATAATTGTAAGACATTTCACCAACATCTCTATAACGGGTTTTGACGTGGAATAGTGTATACTTAAATTAAAATATGGAGACAATCAAACAGGTACCGGTAACTTTAACGGATACTGCAGTAAAAGAAGTAAAAAGATTGATGAGTGAAGATGAATATGCGGGAAAATATCTGCGTGTCGGAGTGAAAGGCGGCGGATGTTCAGGTATGTCCTACTTGTTAGGCTTTGAATATATAACCGATAAAGATGAAATACATGATATTGACGGTATTTCATGTATCATCAACCCTGCTCATTTACTCTATTTGAATAATATGGAAATAAACTGGGAAGGCGGTTTAAACGCAAGGGGATTTACTTTTAATAATCCAAATGCAAACACTACTTGTGGCTGTGGAACTTCTTTTGGGGTTTGACTCATTCATTTGAATTAGATAGCTAAAGTAACCAGAATCGATCCCCTTTATCCCTAATACTATCTTCACTATTTAAACGCTGCTTAGCGATTGCGTTTCAACCTAAATAAATGGCAATGTTGAGCAAGTTATAAACTGTAATCTGCTTCGATTCTATTTCGTTGAGTAATTTCTCTTTTCCCAAAACATGCACAAAAAAGACTATGATTATTCCTGCCACAACAAATCTTATCAGTGCATCACGATTGATTGCCACAGTTCTAAAGTTATTTTAGTTACTAAAGCTGCTGATACTCATACGAAAGCAAAAAATACTCCCCACCTATCTATTACTATTGATTCCTGGTTATCCGTTTTTTAATTTTAACAACTATTAGTGATAGTTATATTTTTGTTGGGATAATAGGAATACAGAATGTAAATAAGTGTCAAAATTTTTTAGTAAACCTGTTTATAAAAAGATCATTGCAGTGTACTGCCAATTACAGGTTTTCAACCATTTTTGCTCTTCTGTTATAATATAGGATTCCAAAGATTCCTAAAATTACCAGGCTTAATGATATCAACTCTGCTTGGGTAGGGTGTAGTCCAAAAATAGAATAGGTAGTATTTACCCTGATCGTTTCTACAAGAAATCTTTCAATACCGTTCAGGATAAGGTAGATGCAAAATAATACTCCCGGTACTTTTATTCTTCTTCGTATCAGCCAAAGAAAAAGAAATAAAATAAAGGATGCAACAATCTCATAAAACGGAGTTGGAAATACAGGCAAAGGCAAAGCGCGGCAATACTTGCCTTCGCAGCCTGGAATAAGAATGCCATCCTCGTTGACGTTGTGAGGATAGGTAAAAGCAAACATCCAGGTGGGTAGAAAGCCTGGGCCTCTAAAACTTTTATGCGGCACTTTATCCAATGATTCTTCCAGACGATCAGTAACCATCGTAGAAACACCACCAGGATCTTTTACTGAGCCATGTAAGAAGTAGGTTGAATGTTCTTTTAACTTCTCTTCAAACTGTTCAGGTGTAGCGGGCACTACATGCCCGGGAACATCGCTGATATACGCGCTATTGAAAATTCCCCAATCACCATCACCTGCGGTCTGGCATCCCATACGGCCAACCGCATAAGCAATCATTAATGCAGGCGCAGCAGCATCTATCAGATGAAGAAGGTTAATCCCCTTTTTGCGCGCATAAATACAAATTGCAATCGTAGCACAAATAAGACCTCCGTAAAATGTTAGTCCGCTGGGGGATAATAAATTACCGATAGGGTTTTCAATAAACCGGTCCCAATTTTCCAGGTTATCGAATAACTTGGCGCCAATGATTCCGAAGATTAAGGCGAAAATTACAATATCTCCTACACGATCGTGAGGCCATATCCTAATGGTACGCTTTTCCGGCTTTGCAAGCTTCTGTTTATTCTTTTCCCTATATTTTAAAAAGACAAGAATTGCTGCAAGTAACAGCCCGCCACCAATACTTCCTTCACGCGAGAAAATATATTCCTGTAAATCTATCCCAGACTGGCGGCTGGCTAAGAAAACCCCAACTAGTTTATATCCAAAAATAAACCCTACTAATCCATTAATAAACAGGTCAAACAAAGAAGCAGGTTTACCGGTAGTGATGGTCTCTTCACGTGGTGATAATAGTCCTGATTTTTCTTTTCTTTTTAACTCGAGTGCAAGAATGTATGCGGCTACTATAAAGGCTATTGCAACAAAAATACCGAAGGTGTAAAAGATCTTGAATGCATTTATCTTCCATCCAAACCATTCATTAAAAACAAAGTATAAATTGGGATACATGGCGTTCTTTTAGTTCTGGAAAAATTTCCGGGCCTTTTGCGCAATATATTTTTAAAAAAATAAAACCTTCATAAATATGAAGGTTTTTATTAAAAACGTTATGTTAGCAATAAGCTTCAAAAGCCGCAGCAAGGTTGTTGGAAATCATTTGTGCTGAAGCTCCTTCAATATTATGTCTTTCGAGAAAGTGAACGAGCTTTCCGTCTTTGAACAAAGCAATGGAAGGTGAAGAAGGTGGATAAGGTAATAGATGCTCACGTACTTTATTTACCGCTTCATAATCAAAGCCTGCAAAACTGGTAACGAGGTGGTCCGGTTTTTTAGCGCTTGTTTCGACAGCCAGTAAAGTACCAGGGCGAGCTGTTCCGGCTGAACAACCGCAGACAGAATTAATGACAAAGAGAGTGGTTCCACTCTGCTGTATTGCATCTTCCACCTGTTGCTCTGTTACTAAATCGGAAAATCCACTTTCTGTTAATTCTCCTTTCATCGGAATTACTATTTCTTCTGGATACATAATGTATATTTTGTTTTAAAGTGCAAATTTACAATAGTTCACCGTTTAAAAGAGCAACCTTTTTGATAAGATTTTGGAAAAATTGTCATTCCAGATAAATAAAATGAGACGTTTTGTCTTGTAAGGTGCAAATATTTCTGCTAAATGCTAATGGTATTCAATTTGTTCGTTAGTAGGAAACAAAAACAAATTTTAAAAAATTTAAAAAATAATCACTATGACAACATTAAAATTTAATCAGCCGGCATTGAAAAGTTTTGACATTTTTCTTGACAACTTAATGAATGATTTGCCCGCAACTAAAAATGACGGTATGAGTTTTCCCGCAGTTAATATCATCGAGACCAATGACGCCTACCAACTTGAATTGAATGTGGCAGGTAGAAAAAAGGAGGATTTTAAAATTACAGTGGATAAAAATATTCTGACCGTGTCTTTTGAAAAGAAAGAAGACCATGGGGAAGAAAACAAAGAACAAAATAAAAAGTTCGTAAAGAAAGAATTTGTCATTCAATCTTTTAAAAGGTCATTCACGCTTGATGAAAAGATCAATGCAGATGCGATTGATGCGAAATATGAGAATGGAATATTATTACTTTCTCTTCCCAAAAAAGAAGAAGTAAAAATACTTCCAAAAGAGATCGCAGTTCAATAACATGATAGCAAAATAATATTATAGACAAGAATAAGTATCAGAGCCATCCCAGTTTAAATTGGGATGGCTTTTTTGTTTATTACTAGACAGCTACAGCATCATCAACTTAACAAAAATTCCTTTGTCCGATTGAAGGAGACTAATTTACAAAACCCCATTTTATTCCGAATCTTATAATAAGGCCTGGGGTAGGATAGAGTGGTGCAGCAAAATTATTATTGGTAAATCCAAATCCGTGTGAAATGTCAACGGTATTGATATTCTCTATTTTGACAAACGTAGTAAGAGATTTTATTCTAAAATTAAAGAAGGCATTCAGCTGCGGAAGATTGTTAACCGTAATACTATCCTGCGGGAAAAATTTTCCCATCACAGGTGAATAATTATTAGCCTTGTAAGGCGTGTTATAGCTAACATCAAGGCCAGTACTTAGGTTTAGATTTTTGAAAAAATTTCCTTCAAAGGCAATCCGTTGCCTGGTATAAAAAAGCGGTACTCTTACCGGGTTATTACCGGTAGTTTGCTGGATTATAAAATCGCTGTATAAATTCAGATGTCCCACAATCTTATTTTTTGTACTGGCCGAGAATTGTGTGATATTTACAAGGCCATTGAACTGATCTGTCTGATAAAAATTTTTGAAATAAGTATAGTTAGCTATTGAAATATTCCTGGCCATTACGGTAAAACGCGGATTAGTTGCGGTAGCAGTCAGCATCGTAATGTTTTCTTTTTTTGTGTCTAAGCTGTTATTTAGGTTGAAAGAAGAATTGCCTTCGTAGATATAAGAGGGAGAGCGGTTTATGTTTTGAAAAATGACCTGCACGTCGCCAAGTTTTTTATTCAGCGTGCGTAAGAGAGATGCATAAATGCTAAAGTCGGCAGCATTAAGACCGGTGGCATAAAACTCGCCTTGTGCTACCGCGTCCCATTTCTTGTTTCTTGTCTTATTCCTGTATTCTCCATGAAGTGCTACATTATAAAAGTTCTTTTTACCGGATTCAAAGAAGCCTGAAAAATTTTCTAGTCTTAGTCCCGCTTCAATGTACTGGCCGAAATTTTTTGTCTCAGGAAACTGCCGGATCACAAAATCATTAGATACAAATTTCCAACGGTCTTCCAGTGCAAAATTCAGTCCGTTGGAGGGAATGAGGGTAGTATCATACCATCGTTTATAAAATGCAGAATCGCTCTCAGCAAATGAAAGATTTTTTAGATTGTCCCTGAATTCATAAGAAGAGGACTGGTATTCAACTGTGTGTTGAAATCGTACTTTGGGATAGAACAAATATTCAGTGGTGCTGTCATTGATAATGATAGAGTCCTTTTTGCCAACGTCATAACTCTGCCTGAAAAAAGCTGTAAAGTCTTTATAAAGATTACCGGTATTGATCGTAGTTGAAAAAATATTTTGGTTTTCCACATCACCGCCAAGGCTGACCGGGACTGCAAAGCGTCTTTTGCGATTGGGATCCAGGAGAAATGAATCGTTTTGGATGCCGCCATTTTCCGATGAGGTAAGTTTGTTACCAAACAGCACAAAATAGGCTGCATACCTTTTTCTTTTTCCCTGGTAATTACTAAAAAAGCGATAGTTATTATGACTGGTATTTTGAGTTTGAAAAAATCCCGGCGATGAGATAAGCTGGTATTCAATTCCAGCATTCCAATTAGGTTTTATATTTTGTGTCAGAAGTACTTTTACCACCTGTTCTTTACCCGATGCTAAAAAATAACTAAGCTGCGTGTAAGGCCGCGTTGTTTGAAAAAAGCGGGTATTTTCCAGCGTATATTTATATACATCAAAGGCATGGAAACCTGCGTCCCATCCTGCACTTAGTAAAGGTGTATATAAGACGGGAAAAGCTGCATTGCCATTATTGCC
Organism: Ginsengibacter sp.; assembly: GCA_039936595.1. Lineage (GTDB taxonomy): Bacteria > Bacteroidota > Bacteroidia > Chitinophagales > Chitinophagaceae > Ginsengibacter. The sequence continues at coordinate 7,680 of JBDTIC010000166.1, forward strand.
CAATGTTACATATCCTGAAGGAACTGTATAAACTTTTCCAAAATCATCAATAGAAGAATCAATACGCTCTCTTACCAATGAATTAAGATGAACATAAGAGATCGTAATGGAATCTTTAAGGTCGTCACGATGTTCAAAGGTGATGGTATCAGCACCTTTTGAGCCCGACATTCCACCCAAATTTGGCATGCCGCCGCCACCGCGACCGCCGCCGCCACCTCTTCCGGGCAGCGATATTTGTGCATAACAGAACTGATTGAAAAAAGCAAGAAAAAATAATATGCCTGTTACTTTAATCAGGTGGGTATGGAGAAATATTTTTTTTAAAATAGCCATGTATCAGAATTCTTACAATTGTGCTATCAATTGTTTAAAAAGAAAAGTAAGTTTAGGCTCCGCCTCTTTTGCAGCTTGCAGCACTTCTTCATGAGTAATGGTATTTTCTTCTTCACGTATTCCTATATCGGTAATGACACTCATCGCAAATACAGGCAATCGAAGATGGGCAGCAGCAATAACTTCCTGCACAGTGCTCATTCCCACGGCATCTCCCCCTAACATTCCCAACATTTTGTATTCTGCCCTGGTCTCAAAAGTGGGACCTGTAACTCCTGCATATACACCCTCCCTGATTGCAATGTTATTTTCATTAGCAATGCTTTTGACCTTTTCAATTAAATGTTTTTTATAAGGCTCGCTCATATCCGGGAACCGCATTCCTAAATCTTCATCATTAATTCCGAGTAATGGGTTAATAATAAATAGGCTGATTTGGTCATTAATAATCATTAGGTCTCCAACTTTAAAAGATGGATTCATGCCTCCAGCTGCATTGCTAAGTAACAAAGTTTGAATACCTAAGAATTTTAAAACCCTTATAGGAAATACCACTTCCTGTGGTGAATAGCCTTCATAATAATGAAACCGACCAGCCATGGCCACTACTTTTTTACCACTTAAATTACCAAAAATTAGTTTGCCTGTATGGCCTTGTACGGTACTTACCGGAAAATGTGGAATATTGCTGTAAGGGATTTCATATTCAGTGTCTATTTCATCAACAAAACTCCCTAAGCCGCTGCCAAGCACAATTCCAACTGACGGTTGAAAAGAATATTTTGTTTGTATAAAATCAACCGCTTCCCTTATTTCTTTAAGCATATGCATGTTGTGTTAAAAAAAAGGATTCAAAGATAAGGTTAGATAGGTGAATAGTAGTTTGAGTTTTCCGTTATTCATTCCTTAAAATATTGGATGC
>JBDTIC010000167.1:0-3856 GCA_039936595.1 Ginsengibacter sp.
TAAGTGTTCACTTGTGCTACTAAAATTAGAAATCCGGGACAATGATCACTTTACTGCAAAAAATATTTTAAAAATAATTACCGTTTATTTATTCCGGCTACGATGACTGATTATTATTCTGATGTGCCTGAAGGTTTAGAATATCAGATAATTCAAACCATATTTTATTCAGATAACTATGGGCCTCACCCTGGTAAATCAGTTATGCTTGACTGAATATTTGCATTTAAACCTTAGTAAGTATATTTACTTAACAATGATTGATACGTATCAGGCAGAAAACCACACTCTAAAATACTCTATTTGTTTTTTCTTAAAAATAGGACAATTAAAAAAAATATTATTGTTCATTTTCCTCATTTTTATTTCGACTATCAGCTATCCACAATTGGCTAAGGAATGGATTAGAATTAACCAATTGGGCTACACTACTAATGGCCTAAAAGTAGCAGTCTGGTGCAGTAAAAATGGCGACACTATCACTGCATTCAACCTCGTTGACTCCTCGACACAAAAGATCGTTTTGACGCAAAAGGCCGGTGTATCCTTTGGGGCCTATGGACCCTTTGCTAATACCTATCGTCTCAATTTTTCGTCGTTTAGAGAAAAGGGAGTGTATTATCTAAAGGCAGGGGATGCGGTATCTCCGACTTTTAAAATAAATGATGACGTTTATAAAGGCGCTGCGGACTTTTGCCTGTTTTATATGCGGCAACAACGTAGTGGATTTAACCCGTTTCTCAAAGACTCCTGCCATACCCGGGATGGCTATACGCTGTATGGACCAATGGTTGACAGCACCTATATTGATGTGACTGGCGGCTGGCACGATGCTTCAGATTATCTCCAGTACGCAACCACTTCGGCCAACGCGACATGGCATCTACTAGCCGCTTATCGTGATTTCCCGGGCGTATTCACTGATCAAAAAAAAGCCAATGGACTGGATGGAAAGAATGGTATAGCCGATGTGTTGGACGAAGCAAAATGGGGATTGGATTGGTTGTTGAAGATGCATCCACAACCCGATTGGATGTTCAACCAGATAGCAGATGACCGTGATCATGCAGCTTTGAGAATACCCAAAGAGGATTCGTTTTATGGAAAAGGTATTGAACGGCCTGTTTATTTTATTGACGGCGAACCCCAGCAGAGAGGACATTTTTTGAATCACACAACCGGCACCAGTTCTACGGCAGCAAAATTGACCAGCGCATTTTCATTGGGAGCCATGTTATACAAAGAACGTAATCCTGCCTATGCCGGAAAATTGATGTCAAATGCCTACAGTGCTATGCAATATGCTATGAAAAAGCCAGGTGTGACACAAACGGTATCAGTAAAATCACCTTATATCTACGCTGAAGACAACTGGACAGACGATGTGGAATTGGGATTTGCGTCGTTGGCACGTTCACTCAGTTATTTTAAACAGTCTACCCCGTCTAAATTTTTGGATTCTTCTTTTGAATATTCGCAGCAGGAAAAAGTAACACCATGGTTTTACAGGGATACGGCTAATCATTATCAATATTATCCGTTTATCAACCTGGGACATTTTGAATTGGCCAAGCAAATAGAGGGCAATAAAAAAGATTCGATTATCAGCTACTACAAACAAGGCATCCAAGATGTGTGGAGCAGAGCTAAAGAAAATGCTTTTTATAGAGGAATACCTTTTATATGGTGCAGCAATAATCTGACGGTTTCGTTTGCCATTCAGTGTTTGTGGTACACAAAGCTGTCGGGTGATCATCAGTTTACTGAATTGGAACAGGCTAATATAGATTGGATTTTCGGTTGTAATCCCTGGGGAACGGGGATGGTGTATGGTTTGCCATCCTGGGGTGATACACCGGTAGATCCTCATTCCGCTTTTACGCATTTAAAGAATTATCCAATCAATGGCGGTCTCGTGGACGGACCTGTCTATACCAATATCTATAACAACCTTATTGGAATTACCTTGCACAACGATGATGAATACGCGCAATTTCAAAGTAACCTGGCTGTATATCATGATGATTTCGGAGATTACAGTACCAACGAACCTACAATGGATGGCACTGCGTCCCTGGTCTATTTACTGGCTGCAAAAGAAAATGAAGCAGCGCAAACACCATCGAAGAAAGCAAGGGCCATAATTTCCCACGGAGGCACGATAAGAGGAGATACCTCTTTAAAAAAAATAGCGCTTGTGTTTACCGGTGATGAATTTGCAGATGGTGGTTTATACATCGCAAAAATTTTAAAACAACAAAATATAAAAGGTTCTTTTTTTCTGACAGGGAATTTTTATAGAAATCCAAAGTTTAAAAAGATCATAAGAAAATTGCAAGAGGGCGGTAACTATTTAGGCTCGCATTCTGATAAACATTTATTGTATTGCGATTGGACTGAAAGGGACAGTATGCTGGTTACAAAGCAACAATTTAAAGATGACCTAAAAGGTGCTTACTTCGAATTAAAACATTGGCATATCGGGAAAAATGAAGCACATTATTTTTTACCTCCTTATGAATGGTACAACGATTCTATTTCTACCTGGACTAAAGAATCAGGATTGCAATTAGTTAATTTTTCACCTGGCACGCGCAGCAACGCTGATTATACGTATCCGGCTATGGGCAAAAAATATATTGGCAGTGACGCTATTTTGAAATCTATTTTACAACACGAAGCAAGCCATGGACTAAACGGCTTTATTTTACTTTCTCATATAGGAACAGATCCACGTCGTACTGATAAATTTTATTTTCTTCTTCCTGATATGATTAAAAATTTAAGAAAGAAAGGTTATGAATTGGTACGGATTGACAAACTATTGAATTAGGCTGTATCATTTGTCCAGACTCTTATTTAGATTAGTTTTCTCCAAAAAGATTTCCCCCTCTTTTGTTACGTTTATTGTCATCAAATTTTTATTGTTTATGGTTTCCATTTGAGTAGCGATATAGCCTCTTTTGTATAGGCCCGCTAACGAAGACTTAAAATGTTCCGGAAAGCAAGGTAAATCCTGTCTTCTCAGTTCATGACATGTTCTTAGTTGTTCGATCATTTTTTTCGTAGGCTGGATGATAGATTTGCCCATACTGTCTCTTTTTTTAAGATATTATTAATATTTTCTCCCTTCTTTATAAACGGCAAATAAATTATGCAAAGAAATGATAGCGTTAATTGCGATATACTGCTGCCTTCAATGAAGCTGTTTTGTATTTCAATCACTGACTATGATAATATTTTTTGCACTGGTAGTTATGAAAAGTTGATTAACGAGCCAGTTGACCAAAGGAATTGCCTTGTCAGAAAAAAGAGAATCTATTTTTATTAAATCCACTTGCTCACTATGTTTAAAAGGCTTTTGATATCAAAGGGTTTTTCTATAAAATCGTTGGCTCCTGCCTCTTGAGCAAGTTTGGATATGCCGGGGCTTGCGGAAACAATAATTACAGGAATATTTTTAGTAACAGATTGTTGTTTCAAAAACTTACAAACGTCTAATCCATCATGGCCACTTAATTGACGGTCTAGTAAAAAAATATCAGGAATATTATATTTGTTTTCAAAAATGCTATTGGCTTCGCTTAACAATTCTACTTCATAACCTTCTTTTTCAAATATCAATTTAAAAACATCCTGAACACCCTCATCATCATCTGTTATAAGTATTTTTTTCTTCATGGTACTTTTTTTTCTTAGGGTGAAAAGAAAACATATAGTAACGATTTGCAAATTATATACCACGAAAAGGCTTAAATGCTAAAAGCTAGAGTCAATAGACTAAGGTATAAAACTAAGTGCTGAGGCTAAAAGCTAAAAGCTGAAAGCAATCAGCAAAGCCGACAACTTAAAAGAA
>JBDTIC010000168.1:0-5922 GCA_039936595.1 Ginsengibacter sp.
ATAAAAGCATGGGCACCAGATTATGGCGACCCGGTTTTTTTAAAAAAACTTGAAAACTTTCATACAGCGTTTGCAGCCCGGTATGACAACAAACCCTGGATTGAATACATAGATATCGGCAGTATGGGTGACTGGGGAGAAGGTCATACTGCCTATTCCGGATGGGAAGACATTCCTGTTGCTGCAATAAAAAAGAATATAGATATTTTTAAGCGTTGTTATAAACACTCAACTTTGATTATGAGCGACGACATCATCGGTCAAAGGGATACAGATGACGGATCAGACTATGAAATCTATCATTATTGCCTGGAACAGGGACTAAGTTTCCGTGACGACAGTGGCAATGTGGGATGGTATCGTCAATTGGGCTTTGGACCCTCCTGTATACGCACACCTGAGCTATATAGCAGTGTTTATAAAAAGCTGCCTGTAATTTTGGAATCCGATCATTATGGAAGCGCAAAAGAGGATGGCATGTGGGGAGACGGGTCCGGTTTTGAAAAAGCGATCCGGGAAACACATGCTTCCATTATTGGATTCCACTACTACCCACATCAATGGTTAAATGAAAACCGCGAGTTGGCTGGAAGACTGGCGAATCTTTGTGGATATTGGTATTTTCCAAAATTTGCAATGATGCCTGATACGCTTAGAACTTTCTCCACCCGTAATTACCTGCGACTAACCTGGGAGAATCATGGCGTAGCGCCTGCTTATCATCGTTATAAACTTTTCCTGAAACTGCTTAATAAGAAAACAGGAAAATCTTTCACACAGGAACTCGCCGGGTCCGATAACCGAAAATGGCTGCCGGATGAGATAGTTGCTGAACAGTATTGGTTAGATTTACCTGAGCAGCAGGAAGCGGGGAGATATGACTTGTTGATTAACATGCGGGATGAATGTGGATTCCATAAAAGGGATATCTCATTAGGTTTGAATGCTGTAAGGGAGATAACACCTGGTTGGTATAAGTTAGGAGAAATAGTGGTGGAATAATTGATCGGTGGTAAGCCTTAATGCCTGTGGATAATATATGATTCGACCATCTTGGAAACAAGTACAAATGAACTTTGAGCCGGAAATTGTTAGCAGCAAAGACTAAACTGTTCTCGGTTATTGTTATGAAATCGCTTTTTGATAGTTGATCCGGTATTGTTTGGGTTGACAATTCTTAAATTTCTTGAATTGCCTGTAAAAAAATGGGACGCTTTCAAATCCTGATGTGTAGCAAATTTCGCTTATCTGTTTATCTGTTTCTATTAAAAGCTTACAGCCCAGGTTAATTTTATATTCGTTTAAAAATTCGAAAAAAGGTTTTTTCATAACCTTACTGAAAAATCGTGAAAAAGATTCTTCACTCATGTGCACCTGGCTAGAAATTTCTGTGAGAGTTATTTTTTCCCGATAATGTTTTTGTATATATTGGTAAATGGTATTGATGCGTAGGTTGTTGGTGCTATTTAGATCGTATAAAAAGTCGTTTTCACATAAGTAATGAAATTGAGATGATTGAGCTAACTCTTGTAAGATTTGTAATATTAATATCAGCCTCTCAAGAGGTGGTTGTCTGAGTAAATCCAGGAACTTAGGTTTTAACTTCGTTGCTAAAGAGATGTCGAACTTTATTCCTTTTCCTGATGATTTGAGAAGTGTTGTTATGTCCTGAAATTCGTAGCTTTCTATCCAGATTTTATCCATGAATTCTTCTTTAAGATACGTAGTTATCCCACATGGAGGTTGTTCCTGTTCCATATTCTCAATCCAACAATGTGGCAAATTAGACCCCAGCAATACGAGATCGTCATCAAAAAAATTTCCTATACTATTTCCGACATACCGAACGCCATGTCCATTAAGAATATAAGTAAGTTCAAATTCAGGATGGTAATGCCAGGGATAATGAAAATCTTTTTTGTTCGCCTCTATTACAGATTTGATTAATTTGGATTCTGATTCGATTGGCTTATAATTTGGTTTCATAAAACTTTTTCAAGTATGTTAGGTTTTATCATAACGAAGTTTGAAGAATCTACTTGTAGTCATCGTTGCAAGCTCTTTGCCAGTGCGTATTCAAATAAAAATTTGTTGTTTATTTAATTGCGCATTCTTTGAAATATTTTCTTTGCCGGTTTTATGCTCTGTACATCATTTCCCGACTCTATATCAAGCCAGCGGTTTAGAACTGAACAAATATAAAAGGCTTTCAATAATGTAGATTTAAAAGGCATCCACATCAGCCAATTCTCAGTAGTTAAAATGCAGATGATTTAAATTATTTCATTCCTTTCCTTTTCCAATTTAATGAGCCGGTTTTGGCACATTTTACTTTCTCTTAATTTAACCATATATCAAAAATAGCAGGCGTTCCGACACTAGTTTCAAGCTTTTTAAAAAATTATTTTTTATTCATTACTTGAGACTGACTTAATTATTCTAAGCTGCTAATCATTGTAATCAAATGCGAATCCATATCCTATAAAATGAAACAAAATAAGGTACTCACAGGATAAGATAGGGTAAAAAATTAACTTCTAGTTAAGATAGTTTTGCAATTAGGGAGAAGGGATTGGGCTTGTATTCTTTGCCATAGCAACTTCCTGAAAAGCAATTTAATTTAAAAGAATTGACAGAAGGTCCCCCATTCCGCTTAAATATTAATCACCATTAAAACAATTATTATGAGTCCAAAACTATTTGATTATTGTACTTTTTTCAAGAAATCGTTATTGTCGGTGTCTTTTACTTTTTTGGTCTTTTTAGCTTTTTCGCAGCAAAAAATCACTGTAAAGGGAATGGTAACCGACGGCCAGGCACCCTTGGCAAATGTTTCCGTAACAGTCCGTAATACAAAACAGGGAACTATAACAGGTGACAACGGAGAATTTCAGATACTTGCTTTAAAGGGCCAAACTCTTGTTTTTTCGATTTTAGGGTATGAAGAAAAAAACGTTTCTATTTCAGGTCCCATGAATGTGAATGTGATTCTGAATCAATTGAATAATAGTTTAAATGAGGTAGTAGTAGTGGGATACGGTACCCAAAAGAAGGTTAATCTTACAGGAGCTGTTTCCTCGATTTCTGCAAAAGAAATAGAGAACAGGCCCATTACTAACTTATCGTCTGCACTTCAGGGTACCATGACAGGCGTTACCGTTACAGTAAATAATGGGCAGCCAGGCGTTGACCAGGGTACTATTCGTGTTCGTGGTATTGGCACATTAGGAAATAGTGATGCGATGATATTGGTGGACGGGATTGTCTCCAGTATGGATGACCTCAATCCGGATGATATTGAATCAGTAACGGTATTGAAAGATGCAGCTTCGGCTTCTATATACGGTTCAAGGGCTGCAAATGGCGTCATTCTGATCACAACAAAAAGTGGAAGTAAAGGGAAAGTTACGGCTCATTACAACGCCAATGTGGGCAAGCAGGCAATGACTGCTGTACCGGATTTTATTAATTCATGGCAGGCAGCAACACTATACAATGAGGCGTTGGTAAATGAAGGTAAATCTCCAAAATACTCAGATGCTGAAATTCAAAAATTCAAAGATGGTTCCGACCCCGAGCATTATCCTAATACCGACTGGTACAAATTATTTTGGAAGGGAGACGGTATCCAGCAAAGCCATTCTTTGGATATAAGCGGGGGTAGCGACAAAATGCAAAGTTATTTATCTATGGGTTATTTGTCTCAGAATGGTCTTGTACAAGGTTCCAATTTAGACCGTTACAACACACGTTTTAAAACTGACATGCAATTAAACTCACGGATCAAATTAAGCGGCAATATTTCTTATTCACAGCAACAATTCAGGGAACCTGTAAGTAATATTCATGGGTTGGATTTCGGGCAATTATTGGGAACACTTAACCAAACAGGCAGGGTGGTACCCAATAAAATAAATGGCTATTGGGGATATAGTGACGAAGGCAATCCAATTGCTGTTTTGCAGGGAGGTTCCAATAATTTAAATAAAGCCCATAATCTGAATGCTATTTTTCAGGCCGATGTAGAAGTTTTAAAGGATTTCCATATTAAACCATTGCTGGGCTATACGGCAAGTATCACTCAGGCAAAGTCGAGAATTAATGATCTGCAATATTATGATCCCAATACCGGTGATCCAACAATCTGGGAAGGGCCTAATATCGTAGCCAGTAATTCAGGTATTTCGGATAATTTAACAATGCAGGTATTGATGCAGTATGATAAAACTTTTGGCGAACATAGTTTGAGTTTCCTGGGTGGTTATTCGCAGGAGCACAATAAATACGATTACCTGTTTGGGAGTCGGCGCGGCTATTTGAATAATGCTTTGGCTGAATTGGATGCGGGGCCGGTTACGGGTTTACAAAATAGCGGTAATGCATCTGAATATGCACTGGAATCAATATTCGGCAGGATTAACTACTCATTTAAGGGAAGGTATTTGTTGGAAGGAAATCTCAGAGATGACGGATCATCGCGCTTTGCTCCGCAAAACCGTTGGGCTATATTTCCTTCGGCATCTGCAGGATGGCGTATTTCTGAAGAACCATTTTTTGAACCTGGTAGAAAGATCTTTTCAGATTTGAAACTCAGGGGATCGTGGGGTATGCTTGGGAACCAAAATATTGGAAATTATCCGTATCAGGCAACGATTGCTACAGGTCAAAATTATACATTCGGAGGACAGACAGTGGATGGTATATCTCCTCTAAACGGTGTCAATTCAGATATTAAATGGGAAAGCACTACCACAACAGATATCGGATTGGATGCCGCGTTATTAAACGGGAAGATCACCTTTACAGGAGATTATTTTATACGTAAAACCTCTGATATCCTGTTGGCACTTCCTGTTGCGAACGCTTTTGGTTTAACTGCTCCTGTAATAAATGCAGGTAATGTGGAAAATAAAGGAATTGAACTGATGGCTGGATATCATTTTAGAAAGCGTGATTTTTCTTTTGATGTTAATGCAAATTTTTCTTTTATCAAAAACGAAATAACAAGCTTAGCTGGCACCGGTCCATTTCCTGATGGTTCTACCATACAAGGTGTGGGATTACCCATTAATTCATTATATGGTTGGGTGTCTGAGGGCCTTTTTCAGTCACAGGCAGAAATTGACAAACATGCCAGTCAGAATGGAATGGGAGGGCCTGTTGCCCCTGGAGATATTATGTATAAAGATTTGAATAATGACAAAGTTATAGACGGAAATGACAGGCAGTTTCTGGGGACCTACTTTCCAAAAATTACTTACGGCTTTAGCATTTCTGCAAGATATAAGGACTTTGATGCTGTAGTATTTCTGCAAGGTGTAGGCGATGTTAAATCATTTGTGTCAGGACGTATACTGGGCTCACTTTATGACAAGGATGGAGACCCAACCAGTATTTGGCTCGACAGATGGACACCAACGAACCCCAATGCTTCTTTTCCGCGAGTGTGGAATTCAAACTCTCAAAACGATCCAGCTGCGACCCCGTCTTCTTTTTGGGTGCGCGACGCCAGCTATATAAGACTTAAAAATGTTCAGATTGGTTATACGTTGCCTGCCAGATTGCTATCCAAAACAGGAATTAAATTAAGGGTTTTTTGGACAGCAAAAGACATTCTTACATTCACAAAGTTTTATAAATGGGTAGATCCTGAAGCTCCATTGGGTGGTAATGGCTATACCTATCCGATGGTAATGGTGAATTCCCTCGGCATCAACTTAACATTCTAATTAAATAACTTACTAAAACACAATTATGAAAAATAGATTAATGATAATATTTGTACTGTTAGCAGCCATAATATCATCATGTCAAAAAGACTTTTTGGACCGGCATCCACTCACCCAATATAGTGAGTCAACTTTATGGACAGGAGAAAGCGATGCTATTGCTGCCTGTAATGCCTGCTATTCGCAATTTGAA
>JBDTIC010000169.1:0-2530 GCA_039936595.1 Ginsengibacter sp.
AAGAAAAAATTGCGGTTAAACTTAAGCATTATGACAGCTATAGTTATAAAAAGCGGTTTGCAATTATTAGGTATCCGTGTTCCCGAAAGAATGTAACACTCTTTTAAACCATATAACCTGGTAGACCAATCTTTAGCGACATAAAATCATCTATTTAATATTATGGAACAACTCAATTCATCGACAGGTAAATCAGAAGACTCATCATATTGGGAAGAGCGGTACCGGGACAATATCACACCATGGGATTTGGGCATGGTATCACCACCTTTAAAGAATTATATAGACCGTTTGACCGATCATAACCTAAGCATATTAATACCCGGATGTGGAAATGCTTATGAAGCCAGCTATTTGCTTGAAAAAGGATTTCAAAATGTAACTCTCATAGACCTTTCGGCTACTTTAACTTCTTCCCTTCAAACCAGATATAAAGGACGACCCATAGAAATTATTAATGCCAATTTCTTTGATCACAAAGGGAGCTATGACCTGATCCTGGAACAAACTTTCTTGTGTGCGCTCCACCCTTCTTTAAGAAAGGCGTATGTGAATACCAGTTATGACTTACTCAACAAGGGTGGCAAGATCGCCGGTGTATTCTTTAATAAAAAATTTGCAGAAAACGAGCCGCCCTATATCGCTTCAGATGACGAATATCGTGATCTCTTTAAAAATCTTTTTCGTTTTAATGAATTTCTGCCATGTACCACTTCCGCAAGCCCGCGCCTGGGATACGAGGTATCCTTTGAATTTCAAAAGTAAAAGTAGTAACAGACCCGTGGCATTATTTTCTTTTGAGCCTCAACTTATCAGATAGTGTACCCAATACAGGCAATACATCGGGCGAAAGATCGAAATAAATAATTGAACCTCCATATAATGCAGTAAACACGATCGTTTTAAGCATAATTGCTAAGAATCCGTGAAGAGAATTGAAAGCATAAAAGCATATAAAATAACAGCCAACTGCCAACAATATTGCATAAAAAGTTTTTATACTGAATGGATGCATATTAAATTTTTTCTTCAGGAAAGTAATACGGATCACATTATATATAAACATTGCAATCAAGTTAGAATAACCTGCTCCTACAATTCCTGCCTGCTTCACTAAAAAATAATTAAGCGGCACTGCCAGTGACAACAGTATCATTCCGCTAACGAATTCAAAACGCCAGAAAGTAGAGGTACCAATGATCTGCGAATTAACGCCTGTCCCAAGGTCAACCACTCTTGCCATCCCCAAAAAGAAAAATACCCACTGGGATTCCAGGTAGGCAGGTTTCAATTTAAAAGTAGTCACCGCATCAGCGTAATTTAACCATACTATGAGAAAAATGCCCAATGAAGCTATCAACAGGTTGATCCCTGAGCGCTGATAGATCAGGTTGATCTTATCAAAATCTTTATCTTTCCAGGCCTTGGATAAAACAGGAACAGATGCAGCAACGGCACCTCTCTGTGGTGCCTGCACCAAGCCTGACACTACACTACCCAATGCAAAAATACCGGCAGCGGTGGTTCCCAAAAGTGACATGATCACAATCGTATCAATAAAGCTGGCAATCATAAAAATAGTTCCACCGAAATAAACCAATGTCGCCATTGAAGCCATTTTTTTATAAAACTTTTTAGTTACGTGACTAATAGTAAATGTGATATGAAATTCTTTTTTCCACAGCAGATAGATCAGCAGGGCCAGAGCTGTCACTCCATAAGTAAATGCATACATCTTAATAAACGTATCAAAGCCGTGAATCCAATTGAAGCTTACAAAAAATATGAGTAGCATGGTTAACACCTTAAAAAAAACTTCCCGTAAAAAAGTAGTTAAAATTGATTTACGGATATTCCAGGCAAAAACTTCCAGCATTGAAAACATTAAAATAGAAAAGCCAAAAGGAAATATCCACCGATAATATTGTATGAATTCAGGAGATTTATTTCCGAATTTCCTTAGTACTAAATCTTTAAATACGACGCCCGCGACTATTACACAGCAAAATCCAATCAGGCTAATCAGAAAGGTCCAGGTTAGAAGATCGTTTTTCTTTTTGGGAAGATTATCTTTATAATAGGGATAGAATTTATAAACTACTGATACCATTCCCAGATTTGCAAAAGCAAACATAAGGTTACCGACCGCTATAAAAATACCTGTCATGGCATATTCCGAAGGAGTAAATATAGAACCTTGCCTTGTAAAAAGGTAGGTATTGACGAAGCCAATAAAAAATCCGCCATATACAAAAACCGTAGAAATGATACTTTGCCTTCGGACCTGCGACATAGATAAATTTGAACGTCTAAATTAGGATTAATATTTTGTTGACAATAAAGTGGCGTAATAAAGATTTTTTTTGTATCAAAAGTCAAAATAAAAACGACGTACTACAATCGCTAAGCAGCCATGAAACATTTTGAGGAAACCATTAAAAATCAAGGATGATTTTGAAGATTGCTGAAAAATTACTTTGAATATACCAGGAAGCTCACAAGCCCGCGCTGATGGATTTAAATGGTTTAT
>JBDTIC010000170.1:0-3337 GCA_039936595.1 Ginsengibacter sp.
AAAGTAACGTTGAGAATATTTTCTTCTTCCATCAATGTTTGCATTATGATTATTTTTTAGAGTTAAAATGAGGACAAAGGTAAATAAAGTTTTTAATAAAAGTATTTGTTTACTTTTATTATTAACGGTTTTAATTATTGATGTCTGAAAATTTTGCTGTGATTTTCATGAGAATATGTGGTATCCGCTTCTAATGTGGAATTGTGTAAGAATTAACCCGAAATGAAAATGGTTTCGTAGGGGATGGTTTACCCCAGGACCAAAAAGATAACCACAAGGAAATTCGTTGTTTTCACTATTAGTTTACTTTCTAACGATGCAGATTTAGAATTAGAAAAAAATCGTGGATACATCGGTAGCGCGGTTAATGAATGTGAATGGATTTAAGGTAGATGTAGAAACTATGGAGGACGGTTCTTATGCTGTAGGTTTATGTAACACCGATGGTTATGGTACTATGCCTCAATCCTATTTCCGCTGGGGTGATGAAAAAGAAAAGCCGTATTATTTTGATTTTGCAAGGAGTGGTTTAAAAGGGTCCTGGAAATTAAGAGATGTATGGAGGCAAATTTTTTTAGGTACATTTAATGGCTCATTTGAAACAAATATTCCTTATCATGAAGTGGTAATGCTGAGGATGTATCCGGTTAAATAATTTCATTCAAGCCATAAGCTTATTTATGTATAAAAAAAAGATCCTTTTAGTTACTGTAATCCTGGCAAGTTTTCTTAGCTGTTGGTCACAGAATAATGACCTTACACTTTGGTATAAACAACCTGCAAAAGACTGGAACGAAGCGCTCCCAGTTGGTAATGGACGACTAGGCGCTATGGTGTTTGGGAAATACCATCATGAAAATATTCAACTCAACGAAGAAAGCGTATGGGCCGGATCAAAAATAGACAATAACAATCCTGGTTCAAAAGAGCATTTGAAAGAAATTCAGAATTTCATATTCGCCGGTGATTATAAGAAAGCTCTGGAATTGTGCGAAAAATATATGGTCGGCGTTCCACCCAGAATAAGATCCTATCAGCCGCTGGGAAATTTGTTTATTAATTATCACTGGAACGATAATGAAAAACCATCCTCCTATAAAAGGTCATTGGACTTACATACGGGAATTGTAAAAACAACTTATACCATTAATGGAAAAAAAATAACACAGGAGGTGTTCGCCTCGGCACCGCAGGATATAATAATGGTGAGTATTACAGCAGACAAGGGAATCAATGCAGATATTGTATTATCAAGAAATTTTGATGCGTTGAATGAAAGCAGGGGAAAGAGCGTAAAGGAAAAATATCCAGATACACTATACGAAAATCAGTATCATCAAAAAAACGGATTGACTTATTACACAGGACAAATTATAGATAATTTTTCTCCATTGCAGGGGCCTGCCGGTAAACATCTTCGTTATGCTGCTGCGATGAAGGTTTTGCGAATTGATGGCAAAATGGTACCTTTTTTTACAGATTCCTCTGTTGGTTACAGCCTGCATTCGGCAAAAAGAGTGGTTATCATTCTTACCGGTGCCACTAACTATAGTTTCGAAAAGTTAGATATGGATAGCTCGATTGATCCATTAGCAATCTGCAATGAAATTTTATCAAAAGCTGCTTCTTACAAAGTTGAAGAATTAACAGGAATGCATGTCCGTGATCATCGCTCTATGTTTGACCGAGTGTCATTTTCTCTGGGAAAAGATTCTTTGGCCTCAATGGCTACTGATGAAAGATTGAACCGGATGAAAATGGGTAAGACAGATAACCATTTAGTAGTGTTGTATTACCAGATGGGGCGTTACCTGTTGATGGGTTCTTCGAGAAAACCGGGGAGACTGCCAGCTAATCTCCAGGGTATCTGGAATGATTTATATTTTGCTCCCTGGAATTCAGACTTCCACACCAATATCAATCTTCAAATGAATTATTGGCCTGCTGAATCCGGCAACCTACCTGAAACTTCAGAGGTTCTTGAAAGATTTATTGACCGCCTGACTGTGCCGGGCAGTGTGACGGCGAAAGAAATGTATGGTGCCCGCGGCTGGACGTTTCATCACCTGACGGATCCTTTTGGGCGCACAGGCGTAGCAGATGGCGTGTGGGGAATTACACCATTGGACGGAGCATGGATGACCTTTGCACTTTACGATCATTTTGAATTTTCCGGTGATACTGCGTTCCTGCGCAATGAAGCATACCCATTGATCAAAGGGTCTGTCCGGTTTGTGTTGGATTATCTCGTTAAATCCCCCGAAGGTTATTGGGTCACCAATCCTTCCCACTCACCTGAAAATTCATTTTTTGTTCCGGGAACGGATCATAAAGAACAATCTCAGTTATGTTATGCACCTACGGTTGACATTCATATTCTGAATACTTTATTCAACAATTTTAGAAATGCGGCTAATCTATTGCACGAGGATCACGAGTTGGTACAACAGGTCAATAACGTGCAAAGTAAGTTACCTCCTTTGCAGGTAGGGGCTAATGGCACGTTGCAGGAATGGATAAAAGATTTTGATGAAGTAGAGCCTGGCCACCGTCACATGTCACACCTGCTGGGCTTGTATCCCTTAAATCTTATTACACCAAAAGATCCTGCAATTTTTGAAGCCGCACGAAAAGCCCTCGAAAGACGTTTGGCTAACGGTGGAGGTCATGTAGGATGGAGCAAAGCATGGATCGTGAGCTTGTATGCGAGATTGCTGGAGCCACAAAAAGCAGCATATCACCTGAACGACCTTTTACGAATAAGCACTCTTCCCAACTTGTTCGACAATTATCCTCCTTTTCAAATTGATGCTAATTTTGGCGGTGCAGCTTCCATAGCAGAAATGCTGCTGCAATCCCAAAATGGAGAAATTGATTTCCTTCCCGCAATTCCTAAGGAATGGAAGGACGGCGAAGTAAAGGGATTAAAGGCAAGAGGTGATTTTGAAATAAATATGAAGTGGAAAGATCACGATTTAGTTAGTGCATCTGTAAAATCTTTAAGTGGTGGCATATGTAAGGTGAAGACTAAAATTCCCATGCAGATTGCAGGACTAAAAATTAAACCCATAAAAACTTCGAATGAATATCTAATTGTAATTAAAACTTCGAAGGGGTGCGTGTACGATCTTTCTCCTACAAAATAGTCTATCAATAAAAAGTTGAAAAATATCATTTCATCACGAAACGATGTATCCCGGCAAATACATAATTTATTTTAATGAATTTGTTTTCGGACTTTATCAACACTTCCTTTCCGTCAACAAAAATATGTGGCTTTAGAGAATCATTAGGCTTAAAGATGGCTGCGGTTAAAATTTTCCGTGGCCATTTCTAA
>JBDTIC010000171.1:0-6201 GCA_039936595.1 Ginsengibacter sp.
ACTATGACGTTGATAGGCTACAGGTATAAAGGCAGTAATGTCAAAGCCGAGTAGTACTAATTGCCCGTAAGCTTTATTTTTTTTATTAGTATTACAACTTTCCCTTTATGTTAATTTATTAGGAAAACTAGCAAGTAGTGAGTAACAGGTATCAAGCGAAGAAATTTTATCTTGGTATTTGATACTTTTCATACTGATACTTTTTTCCGGCAACTCTTTATGGTGGTTTTGCCGAGGGTGTTCACCTCTTCCCATACCGAACAGAGAAGTTAAGCCCCTTATGGCCGATGGTACTACACAAAAATGTGGGAGAGTAGGTAGCTGCCATGATTATTTAAACCCTTTCAATCCCGATAGCTATCGGATTGAAAGGGTTTTTTCTTTTCTAACCATTGAGGATAAATAGTTTTTCCTAAATTGTCTATAGAATAAAATCATAGCAGATTGTATTATTACCCCGAAAGCCGTTTTATTAAATCAGTATTATATATTTTTTACACACAGGTTAACCTGTAAGTTAATCTAATTGTAATTAATTAATTGGCTAAAAGATGGATTAAGAACGAAGATATCCTTCTTAATATTTTTATTATGTTTTGGTCTCTGGAATTTTAAAAATAGTTTCTTAAAAGTTAGCTGAATTGAGTGAGAAGATGAAAAAATATAGTAAGTTTATATCTCGTTACATTTAAAAAAAAGTACTTATGAAAATAATCTTATCTGGCATAGCTATTAGTATTGTCTTCGCGATTGCTTCATGCAACTCTTCTGCAAGTAAGAGTAGTAGGAAAAACGTAAGCGCCGATTCAAGTCTGCCTCCTGTTGAAACAAAAGATGCTAATACTGCATACAAACCTGCTTTTGCAGGACAAACGCGAATTGCTGGCATCAAAACAAGTGTACCATACGAGGGAAAGGTGCTGGCTGAGGGACTGGATAGGCCCTGGGGCATTACCAGCCTCCCGGATGGTCGGCTTTTGATTACTGAAAAGGCAGGAACTATGCGGATAGCCTCGGCAGATGGTAAATTGAGCGAAGCTGTTAAGGTGTTGCCTGAAGTGAATAGCAAAGGACAGGGAGGTTTGCTGGGAATAACTCTTGATCCTTCTTTTACCAGCAACCGAATGATTTACTGGGTATTTTCTGAAGCACAACCTGACGAAAAAAATCTCACTTCTGTAGCAAAAGGTAAATTATCTGTAGATGAAAAGTCGATAGAAAATCCTCAAGTGATTTACCGGGCCACTCCAGCATTTAAAAGTACTGCACATTATGGTGGAAGAATTCTTTTTGATCGCACAGGAAATATTATTTTTAGCACCGGTGAACGCTCTATCCTGGAATCCAGGCCGGAAGCACAATACTTGAATTCTTCGTTAGGAAAGATTATTCGAATTACAACCGAAGGAAAACCAGCACCCGGTAACCCATTTGAAGGTAACGCTGACGCAAGACCCGAACTATATTCTTATGGCCACAGAAATGTGCAGGGACTTGCTATCAATCCTGTTACAGGTGATCTCTGGGAAACAGAATTTGGACCAAGAGGAGGCGATGAGGTGAATCTTATAAAGCCGGGGAAAAATTATGGATGGCCCATCATTACTTATGGAATTGAATATGCGGGGCCTAAAGTGGGAGAAGGTATCCAACAAAAAGATGGAATGGAGCAGCCTGTATATTATTACGATCCTTCCATATCTCCAAGTGGAATTACTTTTTACAGTAGCAATGCTATTCCGGAGTGGAAGAACAATTTATTTATTTCAGCATTAAGTGGTATGCATATAGCCAGATTAGTGATTAAAAATAATAAGGTAGTGGGAGAAGAAAGGTTGTTGTCCGAAGAATCACAACGATTCAGAGACATTACTGAAGGTAAAGATGGTGCTCTGTATGCGGTAACAGATCAGGGAAGATTATACAGGCTCGGAAAGAAGTGAATGTCAAAACCGAAAAAAAATTTTAAGTTATAAGTTATAGATTTTATGGTTTTTTAATTATGAATTAATTACTTGCCCTTCAATGAGTTTAATAAAAAAAGTAATTTGAAAAGTACAGTAATAATTATTAAAATTAAATGACTCCTGAGATAATTGAACAATTTTTTTTCAAGCATCTTCAAAGTCCAGAAAATGACTGGCTAAATATCATTACAAAGAAATTGAATTATTAGGTGGATTTTATGAAGTTAAAAGTGGCAAGCCCAGTATGAACTGGGCTCAATCAGTGGATGAAGCTTCTTGTTTTACATGGATTGAAGGTGTGAGAAAATCTATTAATCAGGAAAGTTGTTCTATACAATTTAGCCGCAGAAAGCCCAACATCATTTGGAGTTCAATGGATATTGAAAAAATTGAGAGGCTTGCCAAAAAAGACTTAATACATCCTCAAGAGCTTGCAAGTTTCAGAAAAAGAAGTGAACATAATTCTAAAATATACTCTTACGAATAAACAGAAGTAAATCTTTCAGCAGATTGTGAAAAGAAATTCAAAGCTTATAAAAATGGATTTTTTTCAGTCGTAGAACCCTTCTTACAGATGGCCTGTTACCAATTGGCTAATGGGCGCCAAGCAAGAAACCACGAGGATTAAAAGATTATATGAATTAATTGCAGATAAGTGATGCAGGACAAAATAAATGGAAAGAATCTTACAAATTAAAGATTTAAGCAGACAATTATATTTCGAGAACACAAAAAAAGTTTTAATGCACTCCGTAATGTTCTGGTCATTTTTCTCCTTTCAATCCAATAATTTTGTTACCTTATTCGTTTCGTCAAAATTCATAAATGCAGTCAACGCTTATTCTCATACAGTGTCGCGATAGGATAGGGTTAGTAGCCCGGATTGCAAGCACAATAGTTTCGTTTAATTTGAATATTGATGCTATGCATCAATTTGTGGATGAAGGAGAATTCCAGTTTTTCGCACGCTTTGAATGTAGTGGTTCAGAGACAGACGGGCAATTAATCCGCGATGAACTGCTAAGACATCTTCCTGATCAGGCAACCGTAAAAGTAAATCCTGCAAGCTCAAAAAAGTTGGCAGTTTTGGTTACAAAAGAATATCACTGTCTTGGCGATATCTTAGCTCGCAATTTTTTTCATAACACGGATGCACAAGTAAGTTGTGTGATTGGTAATCATACCGATTTAGAATCCTTTACAGAAAGATTTTCCATTCCATTTTATTATATAACGCACAAGGATAGATCCAAAGAAGAATTTGAGAATGAAATATTGGGCATCTTATCAGAACATCAGCCCGATTACCTCGTGCTCGCTAAATTTATGCAAATACTTTCTACGGATTTTGTAGCCCGCTATCCAAACCGGATTATCAATATTCATCACTCTTTTTTACCCGCCTTTGCAGGCGGAAAGCCTTATCATCAGGCATTTATCAGGGGAGTAAAACTCATGGGCGCAACTGCACACTTTGTTACAGAAAGACTTGATGACGGCCCCATAATTACCCAGCAAACCATCACCATAGACCATACGTACACTGCGGACGAAATGGTGAAAGCGGGCCAGGAAGTAGAGAAAACTGTTCTGAATAAAGCAATTGCATTGGTTACCAGCGATAAGGTTTTTGTAAGTGGAAATAGAACAATTGTGTTTGAATAATGCAAATAGTTTTTTAATCTATTGAACAAGTCAATCAATTTTGTAAATAAAGTAAATCGATTAGTTTATGTTATCATTCAATAACTCAAAATAAAAAGGAATTCCTATCTATTTGCAATGATGCCAAAAGGGCATGAAGATAGGCTGTAACGACGTACCCAACCTACAAAGAGTAGCAGGAGAATTTGGAAAGTAAAAAAGTATTAAATTCGCTATTGAAAAATTTATAAACTATTTCTGCTTTGTATACCACTACTAAAAATGAGAAAGACTTAATACTACTTCTTGCAGAAGGTAATGAAGCTGCGTTTGAAAAATTGTACCGTTTATATAGTGAGCGTTTATTGGGCTACCTGATCAGATTAATAAAATTAGAAGACGTTGCTTGTGAATTATTGCAAGATGTTTTTATAAAAGTTTGGAATAATCGTCAGCACATCGATGTGGACCGATCTTTTCGTTCCTACCTGTTTCGCATTGCTGAGAATCTTGCCTATGATTTTTTTCGTAAAGCGGCGCGCGATTTAAAATTACAGACCGTTTTAATTAATAACGCCGGTAAAAATTATAGTTGTATTGAAGAAAGTGTTTATATAAAAGAAAGAAACCAACTTTTACAGTCAGCCATAAATACCTTACCTCCCAGGCGCAGGCAGGTTTTCCAATTAGTGAAAATGGAAGAGTGGACATATGAAGAAGTAAGCAAGCTACTTGATATCTCTGCCTCTACTATCAATGACCATATTGTGAAAGCAACCAAATCTATTCGCGAAAATCTTGAACGCTACCATTTTACTCTCATCAGTATCCTGTGCTTCTATTTGGCAACCTGATCTTTTCCCAAAACCTTTCCATTAATAATCGTAAAAAAAACATTTAGGATGAGCAGATGATAATTTCTGCTCGAGCGTATTAGGTTTTAAATAATTGCGATTGAACAGTGACGAGAATATAGAGAAGTTATTCCATCGGTTTCTTGAGGATAAATGTACTTCTGATGAAATAAGGTTGTTGTTGCAATATTTTGATGCCGGTAACAATGAAAAGTTATTAAGGAGCCTCATAAACAAGCAATCAGAAAGGGTGGGTGATACACCGTTTTCTTCTGAGTCTTTGCATTCTTTGTTAGATAATACTTATAAAAAGATACAAAGTGCAATTTCAGACAATGTCGAACCACATGAGGTATCATTAGTTCCTCTATATCGTCGTTTTTGGGTTCGTGTAAGTGCTGCCGCTGCTATTATTTTTTTTATGTTGCTTACAGGAACTTACTTTTTGCGACAAAAAGATCAAAACATAATTGTTCAGCAAAGGCATTCTATTCAACCCATTAAAGATATACCACCTGGCACGAAGAATGCGACACTCACTCTTGACAATGGAAAAACGATTGTGCTCGACAGTGCAGCTAATGGTACTTTGACGCGATTAGGTAACATTAAAGTATTGAAAATAAACGGACAGATTGCTTATGATAAAACAGGAAAACTTGAACTGAATACCAAGCCGGTTTATAATACTGTCTCTACTGCCAGAGGAAATCAATACCAGGTTGTATTAGCAGATGGTTCAAAAGTATGGTTGAATGCGGCCTCCTCAATTCGCTTTCCTTCTTATTTTACAGGCAATGATAGAAAAGTGGAAATAACAGGTGAGGCCTATTTTGAAGTGGCAAAAGATGCTTCTAAACCTTTCAGCGTTCAATTTATTAGCCGGTCAGGAGAAAAAGGAGAGATACAGGTATTAGGTACCCACTTTAATTTGAATGCTTATCCCGACGAACAGGATATTAAAACAACATTGTTAGAAGGTTCTGTAAAAATTAAAAGAGGTAATAGCTCTCAAATACTCACCCCGGGGCAACAAGCCAATATTAATTCTGATGCTATCACCATAAAAAAGAATATAGTGGTATCAGATGTAATAGCATGGAAGGATGGCTTTTTTGTGTTTGACAATACGAATCTAAAAATGATTATGCGGCAAGTGGCAAGATGGTATGATGTTGAAGTAAATTTTGAGGGTAAGATACCTGAAGAAGGATACACGGGAAAAGTGTCAAGAAATTTGCCTCTGTCCGGGTTCTTAAAAATGCTTGAACTAAATGATGTCAATGTAAGGGCAGAAGGAAGAAAAATTACAATTGGCCCATAAACTGGAAAAGAATTTTTAAACAATAAACAACAGCCATAAATAAGCCGGTAGTGCGGTAACACTTCCGGCCGGATTTCAGGTTGATCTCTGCCTGTAAAGGCGTCAATAAAAAGCGGGTTATCAACTGCTTATTTTTTAACCTAAAAACTAAACAAAGTTATGTTTTTAAAACTAATGTGCCATTTGCCTTTTGACAAGAAAAGGTATGTCAAAAAATTATTTGCGATCATGAAGTTCACTGCCATTTTACTTTTTGCCGCCTGTATGCAGGTAGGTGCATCAGGTAATGCGCAAAAGATAACTCTCTCGCAAAGCAATGTTTCTTTGAAAAAAATTTTTAAAGAAATAGAGGATCAAAGTGGCTATCATTTTTTCTATAAAGACAAGTTGCTTCGCGAAGCACGAAATGTGA
>JBDTIC010000172.1:0-9426 GCA_039936595.1 Ginsengibacter sp.
CGCTTCTGTTACGAAATTCATTCTCAGTTCCCGCTTCAGTAGGGGTACCTTTTTGAACAGCAATTATTTCTGAAGAGCTGTCATCTACATAAGCGAGCCCTTTATTGATCAGCCTTACAGCCAATGAATACAGTTGTTCAAAATAATCACTCGCGTAAAATTCATTGACCCAACGGAAGCCCAGCCATTGAATATCTTCTTTAATGCTTTCCACGTACTCAGTGTCTTCAGTTATGGGGTTGGTATCATCAAACCGCA
This sequence comes from Ginsengibacter sp., assembly GCA_039936595.1. Taxonomy (GTDB): domain Bacteria; phylum Bacteroidota; class Bacteroidia; order Chitinophagales; family Chitinophagaceae; genus Ginsengibacter. The sequence continues at coordinate 259 of JBDTIC010000172.1, forward strand.
GGTTGGTAGCACCGTTGTATTTTTCAGTTAACCCAAAATTAAGACAAATGCTTTTTGCGTGGCCAATGTGTAAATAGCCATTGGGCTCAGGAGGAAATCGGGTCAGTATCTTTTGATACTTACCGTTTTGCAGATCTTCTTCAACAATCTCCTCTATAAAATTCAGGCTCCTTTCTTCAGACATTTTCTATTTTTTTGACTTCTTCCAATTTTGACTTTCAACGTTGAATATTTTTAACTATTGCACTTTTACTTTTAAAATTTGCATGCGTTTTATCTTTTGTCTTTTACTGCTTCACCCCTACCTCTCTCACAAGGAGTGGGACGCACTCTACCAGTACCCTTTAACCCTCTACTCCTTATCTATTCATCAATTTTTCTATACACTTCTATCCTTTTACTGTTTGCCTTTTTGCTTTCAGCTTTTGTTTTTTCATTTTGCTTTTTGCACTTTGCTTTTTACCTTTTGCTAATTGTCCTTTATCCCTCATTCCATACTCGCTGCTATCAATTCTGCCAGATCAATTACTTCCACGGACTCTTCCTGCCCATTTGCCTTTACTCCATCATTCAGCATCATCATGCAATAAGGACAGTTCGATGCGATGATTTTAGCGCCTGTGCCAATTGCCTCCCGGCTCCTTTCTTCGTTAATCCTGGTAGTACCTTTTTCCTCTTCCTTAAAAACCTGAGCTCCCCCGGCTCCACAACAAAAGCCATTGCTCCTGGAACGCTTCATCTCAACTAATTCCACGTCCAGCGCTTCGAGCACTTTTCGTGGCGCTTCGTAAATATTATTAGCACGTCCAAGATAACAGCTATCGTGATACGTGATTTTTTTACCTTTAAAAGTTCCCTTCTCTTTCATCTTTATTTTTCCCTCATCAATGAGCTGTTGTAAAAAGACAGTATGATGAATTACTTCATAATTACCACCAAGGGCAGGATATTCATTTTTTAAAATATTAAAACAATGCGGACAGGCAGTTACAATTTTCTTTATCCCATAGCCATCCAATAGCTGAATATTCTGGTAGGCCATCATTTGAAACAAAAACTCGTTTCCGGCGCGCCTGGCAGGATCACCATTACAGATTTCTTCCTTACCGAGTATGGCATAATTAATCCCTAACTTATTTAAAATAGTTGCGAATGCTTTTGTAATTTTTTGAGCACGCTGGTCAAAACTTCCGGCACAACCCACATAAAATAAAATATCCGGCCTTTTCCCCTGCGCTATCATCTCCGCCATTGTTGGAATATGCATATCCTGTGGTTTATTTCGGCGGCTAAAATACAACAAACAATTTTGATGTAAGATAACAGGTTCTGTAGTTAACACTTATTTTTGCGACAGTTACAAATGAAGTTGATAAAAAAAATAAAAGATTGGGAACAATGGCCTTTCAAAGTTTTATATGCGCCCATTGTGCCTGTATGGTTTTGGTATATGGTGCGTTCACGTGCCGTTTGGTTTTTTACCCCAAGCAATCCCAAACTTACTTTTGGAGGAATGGAAGGTGAGCCCAAAAAAGAAATGCATGATCTTTTGCCTGCAAAATATTGCCTTAACTATTTTAACGTGGAGCCATCAGAAGATTTTGATCAGATAAAAACACGATTGGCACAGAGTGGCATTCATTATCCTTTGATTGTAAAGCCTGAAATAGGTGGACAAGGCATTCTTTTCAGAAAAATAGAAGACGAAGCACATTTAAAAGAATATCATTCTAAAATTCCGGTGGAATATTTTATCCAGGAGTTCATTAATTATCCTGTGGAGATAAGTCTGTTTTATTATCGTTATCCATTTGAAAAAAGAGGAGCTATTACCGGATTCCTGCAAAAAATACCCATGCGGGTGATCGGTGATGGAATCCATAATCTGGGACAATTGCTACTGCTAAACTTAAAAACAAAGAATAGACTGGCTGAATTAAAACTAAAACATGAAATTAATTTTAGTAAAATTATACCCAAAGATGAAGTTTATATTCTAAGTTACGCTGGCAACCACAACAGGGGTGCTCATTTTATTGATTTAAAATCTGAGATCAATGACGATCTCGTAGCAATGCTTGATAAAATAAGCCTCGACATCAATGATTTTTTCTATGGGCGGTACGACATCATGTGTAACTCAATTGAAGATTTGAAGCAGGGTAAAAATTTTATGATTTTGGAATACAACGGTTGCGGCGCAGAGCCAAACCATTATTATGATACAGGATACACTTTAATCAAAGCATGGAAAGAAATTTTAAAACACTGGAAAATATTATTTGAGATCAGCCGCTATAATCACCGTCATGGTGTTGCATATTGGCCTTTTATAAAAGGCCTGCGTTTTAGAAAACAGACAAAAAAATATTTTAAAAAAATAAATGCTATTGATAAAAAAATATCATAAAGACTTAAAATCTGCCCAATTAAAAATAAAATGATGATTTTAAAGACCCTTCTGGCCGCACTGGTTCTAATTTCAATAAATGCTGCTGCGCAAAACTATGTTCCTCAGGATACCGGGAGTAAGGTACATTTTATAATAAAGAATTTTGGTATCAATACCGGTGGAGACCTAACCGGCCTTAAAGGTCGGATATATTTTTCGCCTGATAGTCTTAACGTATCCAAATTTGATGTAAGTGTGGTTGTATCTACCATCGATACTGATAATAACATGCGCGATAAAAATTTAACCGAAAGTGAATATTTTGATGCTTCGAAATTCCCCTTAATAAAATTAGTTTCCAGCAAGATTTCTAAAACTAATAAGACTGCTGAAGGATTTTATTTCTTTAGCGGAAATCTGACAATCAAACAAGTTACAAAAGCTATTTCTTTTCCATTCCAGGCTAAAAAGATGAACGATAGTTATCTCTTCACAGGCGATTTTGAAATAGACCGTTCGGATTTTGGAGTAGGAGAAAAAAACATCGTATTAAGCAATAAAGTAGCTGTCTCACTGTCTATTAACGCCAAAAAAAACTAACGTTTTATGAGGCTATTAAAAGTCTTTTTTTGGGGGCTAATGATAAGTTTTCTCGGCTCGCTGCCATTAGGCACGCTTAACGTGGCAGCAATGCAGATCAGTGTGCAGGAAAATATACAGAATGCAATTCTCTTTTCATTGGGCTCTTTATCGGCAGAGATGATCTATGTGCGAATTTCACTCGTGGGAGTTAACTGGATTCGGAAGCAAAAAAAATTATTTAAATGGATGGAATGGATAGCATTGGCCATTGTGACAGCGCTTGCCATCGGAAGTTTTATCGCCGCGAGCCAGCCCCATCATGCCAAAAATGTAATGCTTGATAATAATATTAACCGGTATCTCCTGGGTCTAATGTTAAGCGCAATTAACCCGGTACAAATTCCTTTTTGGTTTGGATGGAGTACCGTTCTTTTCACTAAAAATATTCTATTACCTAAAAATTCTTATTACAACATTTATATAACCGGGATAGGCCTTGGCACTCTCATTGGAAATTGTGTTTTTATTTTTGGAGGTAAATGGATTGTTCAAAAATTAAATGGTAATCAAAGCCTGATGAACTGGATCATTGGAGGAATTTTCGCCGTGACTGCTATTATATTTTTAATAAAGATCCTTATGAACAAGGATGGCATGAAGAAGTTGGACGATACTGCACCGCTACGCTAGTGACGAAGTAAGTGCAGTTTTTATTGGTGTCTAAACTTCAGACAATAAAGACAAGGGCAGCATCAAAAACAGATTATCTGGTTCAATGATTACTTTGTTTAAAGATTTTGCTCTTAAGACACTATTGTTTCTCGGATACCCCATCCTTATCATAGAATATTTCAATGTCTCCACCATCACCTTTCTGATTCCCCGCTGCCCATTCCCATGGCAAATCTATTATTGCAATTTTAATACCTTTCAATATATTACCGTCTTTGGTGCCGGATATCAACATGAGATAGGGAAAATTATACAATGCACTGTTACCACCCCACATCCTAAAATGATGACAAATGGTGAAGTTGTTTCCCGATCCAATAATAAATTGAGTTAATACCGGATCTCCGTATGTAGGGTATTTTTTTTCTATATTAATAGAAGAGCCTTCCTGCTTTATTACATGTAGCATAGCATCATCTACGACACTGACGGTGCCATCTCCTGTGAAAGGCGCTATCTTCCACTTTCCGGTAATATTTGGCGGGTTGTCACCCAGGTTAATAGGAACACCCATTGCCTTTGCTTTATCCAAAAATTTTGCAGACGCTATATCGGTAATCTTAGTAGGATAGTTTGAGTTATCTTCCCTATCGGCAGGTTTGTCTTTTTTGCATTTTACGAATACTATTGACAGGAAAAGAGAATAAAAGAGTAGCTTTTTCATGATAAATGTTTAATTATTTTTTTTATATTTTTAAAAGTCAAAAAGTCTATCACTCTTGCAGGATATAATTCTGCGGGTGTCGTTGTTTAAGTTTCAGGATTAAATCCTATTAGGTTTCCTGTGGAATTGTAAATCAAGGTTATTTTGGCTGGACGTTCAATTCGGAAGTTATCTGCCCGGTCTCCCCTACTTTAGCTTCAACTGTCATCGTGAACCTATATTTTCCGGTCGGTACATCGTCCATCAGCGCTTCCCAACTAAGATGAGCCTCAGTTTTGTCTTTTAAATTTCGTTCAAGAGCAGTGGAGATACCAACTGGTGGCGTAGCATCCAATGAGTTTATACTTATTAAAACACGGCTAATTTTTCCCCGTGCGATGATGTCGGCTTCAACGACAAGTTTATCACCCAAATAAACTGTTTTGCTGTTACTCTTACCGATAACCAGATTTTGAATCGCAGGTTTCTCTGATTCCGGTTCCCGCTCCTCTCTATCTCCTTTGCTACATCCCGATGCTCCAACAATTAGTACGCCTGCCATCAGGAGACAATAAAGAATTTGTTTAGTTTTCACACTCATTTCTGTTTATTTGAGAAAAAATATTGCTTAAAAAGATTACTAATTTGATTTTGAGCATTACCATTTCTGAATTTTAAAGCTTCTTTTTGTTGCTTATGAATTTCATTTAAAATAGGTATCACAACAATCTTGTCACTCTTTTCCATTATATCGTTAGAAAATAAAAAAGGTCATCAACTAAAATTTATTTGTTCAAACAAAAAATAAATTTGCTGTTTTCAATTAGTAACTTATTTTTGCAACGCAATGATCTTCACAAAAGCAAATACCGGATTCTTTTATTTTAGCTTCTATTTTAGAAATAGACCGGGATGCCTTTGTTAAAACTGAATTTAAACAGATAACAATAAGAAAATCCCGGCTGAAATTGCCGGGATTTTTGTTTTTATATGAAAAAGAAAATAGCTATACAGGGTTTTGAAGGCAGCTTTCACCAATCGGCTGCTCTTAAATATTACGGAAAAGAAGTAGAAGTAATTTGCTGCTCTACGTTTCGTGACGTTATAAAGGTAGCTGGCGACAGCAGCAAGAGTGATGGAGGCCTGATGGCTATTGAGAATTCTATTGCAGGCAGCATCCTGCCCAACTACCATCTTCTTCAAAAGAGTAAACTAAAAATCGTTGGCGAAATTTATCTGCAAATCGACCAAAACCTGTTGGTAAATCCCGGAGTTACTTTGGATGATATTAAGGAAGTACACTCCCACCCTATGGCACTACTACAGTGTTCAGACTATTTAGAGAAATTTAACTGGAAATTGATTGAAACAGAGGACACAGCGCTAAGTGCCCGACACATTCACCAGCATAAAAGCAAGCACATAGCAGGCATAGCAGGAGAATTAGCTGCTGAACTTTTTCAATTGACTATGATAGCGCCCAATATTCATACACAAAAAAATAATTATACGCGTTTTTGGGTTTTGGAGAATGAAGAAAACGTCGCCGAAGATGATGGTGCTAATAAAGCCTCGATCTTTTTTGAAACTGATCATACCAAAGGAAGCCTCGCCAGGGTGCTTACCGCAATTTCCGAAAGCCTGGTGAATTTAAGCAAGCTACAATCAATGCCTATTCCGGGAAGCGATTGGAAATATGCCTTTCATGCTGACTGTGAGTTTAGAGATATAAAACAGCTCTATAACATGCTTGAAAGCATAAAGCCTTTTACAGCCAATATAAAAGTATATGGAATTTATAAGAATGGGAAAAAGCCCAGGGAATGACCTTTTGACTATCGCTTTTAAAAAAAAGAAATGAACGATCAATCAACAAACATTAAAAATAATATGCTTAGTGACAACAAAGCCGGTAAAGTAGCAGACCGGCTGGCAGATATTGCAGAGTAATATTTTTCCCGAAAATTAAGAGAGATTGATGAGATGAATCAACAAGGCAGGCAGGTCATTAATTTGGGTATAGGAAGCCCCGATAGACCTCCCCATCCCGAGGTAATTAAGACATTACAAGAAGAAGCAGCTAAAACTAACCAGCATGGCTATCAAAATTATAAAGGAAGCCCCATACTCAGAACAGCAATGGCTAAGTGGTATCAAAAATGGTATGGTGTAGCGTTAGATCCGAATACAGAACTTCTGCCACTAATAGGAAGTAAAGAGGGAATTATGCATATCTGCATGACTTATATTAATGAAGGCGATGGAGTTTTAATCCCTAATCCGGGATACCCGACCTATAAAAGCACATCAAAAATTGCGGGCGCTGACGTTCAGCCGTACACACTAAAAAAGGAAAATAGCTGGTTTCCTGATCTTGCTGAACTGGAAAAAAGTGATCTTTCAAACGTGTCGCTGATGTTTGTCAATTACCCACAAATGCCTACGGGCCAGGCGCCAACGCCTAAAATGTTTGATTCACTTATTACATTTGGTATCAAACATAAAATTCTTATTTGCAATGATAACCCTTATAGCTTTATCCTGACTGATAAGCCTATGAGTTTACTAAGCGTTGATGGAGCAAAAGAGGTAGCTATTGAATTAAATTCATTAAGCAAAAGCCACAATATGGCTGGATGGAGAATTGGAATGCTTGCCGGAGCAAAAGAAAGGATTGAAGAAGTGCTTCGTTTTAAAAGCAATATGGACAGCGGTATGTTTTTACCGTTGCAACTTGCGGCTGCAAAAGCATTGGAACTTGGCCAGGACTGGTATGAATCAGTCAATGAAGTTTATAGAGAAAGAAGAAAAAAAGTATTTCATTTACTGACTTTATTGAATTGCTATTTTGATGAAAACCAGGTGGGATTATTTGTATGGGCGGAAATCCCAAAGGAATATAAAGACGGATATGAATTAAGTGACAAAGTATTGAATGATGCTAATGTTTTCATTACACCAGGTGGCATATTCGGAAGTGCCGGCGATCAATATATACGGGTAAGTCTCTGTGCGAATGATGAAAAACTATCAGAAGCCATTGAAAGAATAAAACAAACGATCAATTGAATTAAAAAAAATGATGTTGGAGAATGTTACTATAATAGGAGTGGGTTTAATAGGCGGTTCTTTTGCACTTGCCTTAAAGGATAAAGGATTGGCAAAGAATATAATCGGCGTCAGCAGAACCACTGCCAGCCTGGATAAAGCCAAAGACCTTGGTATTATTGATGAAGCACTTCCACTGGAAGAAGCTGTAAAGAAAAGCGACCTCATCTATGTGGCTATTCCCGTAGATGTAACCATTCCGGTGACTTTGCAAATAATGGATTTGGTAAATGATCAGCAAATTGTGGCAGACGCGGGATCAACCAAATATCAATTATGCAAAGTCTTAGAAAATCATCCCAAAAGAAAGCGGTTTGTAGCAACCCATCCTATGTGGGGTACTGAATATAGCGGCCCTGAATCTGCTGTGAGAGACGCTTTTATTGGACGCACCTGTGTGATTTGCGAAAAGGAAAAAAGTGATAAAGCGGCCGTCTCTTCTGTCGAATCTATTTATAGAACATTAGGAATGGATATTACTTACATGAAGGCAGAAAATCATGATGTTCACGCGGCGTATGTGAGTCATATTTCGCATATTACTTCTTTTGCATTAGCTAACACGGTTCTTGAAAAAGAAAAAGAAGAAGATGCTATTTTTAAGCTGGCTGGCGGTGGATTTGAAAGCACAGTTCGCCTGGCAAAAAGTAATCCTTCTATGTGGGCTCCTATATTTATGCAGAACAAAGAAAATGTCTTAGATGTTTTGAACGAGCACATTTCGCAACTTAGAAAGTTTAAGGCGAGCTTAGAAAAAGAAAACTTAGGATATCTTGTTGAACTTATGGAAAATGCCAATAAGATCAAAAGGATTTTAAAATGAGAGGGTGAGTTGTGAGTAGTCAACTGTGAGTTGTGAGAACTTATAAGGATTACAGTGAAGCGTGGAAACCTGGCAAAACCTTTTAGGTTTGAAGGAAACGTTTTAAAAATAATAAAAACAATTCGTGCTAATCAGTGTAATTAGTGGCTTTCTTAGGTAAAAAATTAGTGTATTAAAAATTAAAAAACAATAAACAATGCAAACAGAAACAAAAGCGATGGATGAAACGATCCAGAAAACCTGGACCAAACGTCCTCTCATAATTAGCGGTCCGTGCAGCGCTGAGACGGAAGAACAAGTAATTGAAACCGCCACCAGGCTTGTCAAAACCGGCAAAGTAGATGTACTTCGCGCAGGAATATGGAAACCCAGAACCAAGCCGGGCATGTTTGAAGGAATCGGTGTAAAAGGATTACCCTGGTTAGCCCAGGCAAAGAAAATTACAGGTATGCCTATAGCGGTAGAAGTAGCGACCGCCAAACATGTGGAGATGGCTTTACAATTTGATGTGGACATTCTCTGGATTGGTGCCAGGACCACCGTAAATCCTTTCAGTGTGCAGGAAGTATGCGATGCATTGCGTGGCGCAAATGTGCCTGTACTTATTAAAAATCCCATCAATCCTGATCTCGAACTCTGGTCCGGAGGAATTGAGCGTTTGCAGAAAGTAGGTGTAACAGAGATAGGTATGATTCATCGCGGATTCTCCAACTATGGCAATACTGAATTCAGGAATGCACCCATGTGGCATCTGCCGATAGAAATGAAAAGAAGATATCCAGATATGCTCATTGTTTGCGACCCTTCTCATATATGTGGCAATAGAACAGGGCTTCAGGCAATTGCTCAAAAAAGTATTGACCTTGATTTTGGAGGCCTGATGATAGA